>JAGPDK010000554.1 GCA_018057605.1 Kofleriaceae bacterium
AAGTAAATGGCGGCTGGAGCAAAGCCAATGGCGTCACCGCCGGCACCAAGGTTGAGTTTGCTGGCGTCGATGCTGCAGCCAGGTGACGTAACTCGACTAACTCGGCCCGACCTTACACAAACGAAGCGTGGTAGCCGAGGTCTTCGATGCCGAGTGCTGCCGCTGTTGCTTGTAGCGGCAAGAAACAGTCGAGCATCACGGCTAGCTCGTCGGTGCGGGTGCTGCCGATCGACTTTTCGTAACTGCCCGGGTGCGGGCCATGCGGAATGCCCATTGGATGGTGCGAAACACTGCCCGGGCCAACGCCGCGTCGTGATGTGAAATGGCCATCGCAATAGAAGATGATTTCATCGCAATGAGTTGAGGTATGCGGGTACGGACACGGAATCGCTTCGGGGTGAAAATCGACGAGCCGTGGCACAAAACTACAAACCAACGCCCCTCGGGCGGCGAACGTGCCGTGCCATGTCGGCGGCAAATGCACGCTGGATACGCGTGGTTGGAAATTCAAGATGGGAAACGCCCACGGATACACGGTGCCATCCCAGCCCACAACATCAAACGGTGCATCTTGATATTCAAAACCGTGCCAGCGATTATTTTTCTTGACGGCAAGGTGACGAATACCTTCGTCAGCGGTACCGGCAAACGTTGGGCGTTTAAAATCGCGGTGGCCATACGGTGCATCCATGCGCAGTTGGCCAACATCGTTGCGCCACTGTTTGGGTACGTGCAACCCACCCGACAGTTCCATCCAAAACCAGTACTGTTCGCCAACATGCTTGGCTTCACCCAACGTGAAGCGATGCAGCAAGCCGCGTGGCACAAACACATAGTCGCCTTGGGTAAACGTCACGTCACCCAACATGGTGCGCAGCGTGCCACCGCCGCGATGAATGTAGATCAACTCGTCGCCATCGCCATTGCTGACATACACTGGGTCATCGGCGGTGGGAAATGCCACACCACTGATGACATCATTGTTAAACAGCAACGCGGTCCGGCTATTGAGCGCGCTGCCATCGGTGGCGGCGCTACTAGCTGCGGCAAGTTGCGGGGTAACGTAGTGGCGTTTAGCTAACGGGCGTGTAGTCTCCGATGGAGCGGCCACCGGCGGCGTCCAGCCGTGCGGCGTGGGCACTACCAGCTGCGTATGCGGTCGACGCAAGTGATACATGATGGTGTAGGGGCCATCAAAGCCGTCACGGGTGAAGCATTCTTCAAATCGCAAACTGCCATCGGGGCCGCGTAGCGCTACGTGATGTTTGCGCGCGATGTCGCCTAGTTGCATTCGGTCTAACATGGCAAGTCCTTGGTTCCCGGTAGTTTCGATTGTACAAGGGACGTTCCCGTCCCTTCTGCGCGACTTTTAACTGGCAAGTCGCCGGCATTCAACCCACCGCGCGTTACTCGCGCGCGTTGCTTGGCTCATTCATTGGCCGTACCTGAGTAGTGGCGGATTGTTCGCGTTCGATACTTTCGAACAATGCGCGGAAATTGCCAGCGCCGAAGCCGCGGTCGCCTTTGCGTTGAATGATTTCGTAGAAAAACGGGCCGGCGCTTGGGTCTTTGTACAGGCCGGCAGATTCTTTGAGGAAGATCTGCAACATGTAAGCGTGATGGTGATCGCCGTCGACCAGAATGCCGAGGTTGCGCAATACGTCGATTTCTTCGTCGATCTTGGCAATGCCACTGTTTTCGATGCGGGCCGGCAACATGTCGTAATAACTGCCTGGCGTTGGCATAAATGACACGCCGCTTTGCCGCAACCCTTCGACTGCATGAATAATATGATCGACGGTCATGGCTACATGTTGCACGCCATCGCCGCGTAGCTCTTCGTTGAAAATGTTGATTTGCGATGACTTAAAGAACGGCCGCGCCGGTTCATTGTTGGCAAACCGCACGCCGGAGGCTGGCTCCCACATGACGATGGATTTTAGCCCCGAGCCGGTTTTACGCGCTGGGTCGACGTCGGTGGTGTGAAACGCCACTTGCCACATTTGTTCGAAGCCCATGACATGTTCCAACCACAGCAGCATCGGTTTCATGGTTTGAAAATTTGATGTCACATGATCGATGTCGGCGAAGCCAAAACGATTTTTGCCGCCGGTGCCGACCGGTGCGGCTACCGCGCCTGGATACAATGCGCGAAAGCCACGGCGTTCACGGAAGCGAAAGGTGCAATCGCCAAACGGCGTGGTGATTGAAAACTGCCGCAAGGTGCCGCCATCGTCGGTAAACGTGGCGATGTCGTCGATGGGCGTACCGCCGCGGGCTTCGAGCAGCTTGAATGTTTTTTCAATATCTGCAACTTCAAAAATGAGCGTGCCGACGCCGTCGGGATGTTTCGCTAAAAAACGTGCGGCTCGGCCGGCTTCACCTGGCACATCGTTGAGTGGCTGCGAACAAACGATATCGATATTGCCAGCCGAAAAACATGCGGAGCGTTGGCGGCCAGCACGTTCGAGCTCAGGGCTGGACCGCCAGGTCTCGGCGAAATCCATGCGTTCAAGGTAGAACTTGCGCGAGCGGTCGAGGTCGCGCACGTACCAATGAATACCTTCGAGCCGCTTGATACCTAGTGATTCTGGTTTCGACATGAATGGAGAGCCTTAGCTGTTGGCGTCGGGTTGTTTGTCAGGGTGTGCATCGGCGAATGCGGGGATCGCGGCGTAGCGCTTTTCCAACGCAACGAGCAAAGGCAGGTGGCTAAAATCAACGCCAAATCGATGCGCGGAAAACAACTGTGGTTGCAGTGCAGCATCGGCGATGGTCGGCGTGTTGCCGACGGCGTATTCGCCCGCAATGTCGGCCGCCGAATTGGCAAAGGCCGCTAGCCCCGGCGCCATGAAGTAGTTGACCCAGGCTTTTTCGTCGCCGCCGAGTTCGGTGACCTTGCGTGTGGTGGTTAAATTTTGCAGCGGTTGGATACCCGAGTTGACGATCTCAGCCAAGGCGCGGGCGCGGGCGCGTAGATACGGGTCGGTTGGCAGCAGCTTGATTTCAGGGAAGCGCTCGTCGAGATACTCAATGATTGGGAGCGACTGTGAAAGCAGCGTGTGGCGGCCGTCGTCTTCGATGATTTCAAGCGTTGGCAACTGGGCCATCGGATTTTTGGCGAGGAACTCGGACGCTTTGTGTTGGCCACCATCTTTGATTAGATGTACCGAATGGTATGTCCACGGTAGCTTTTTGAGGCCCAGCGCAATGCGTACGCGGTAACTCGCCGACGAGCGCCAGTAGTTGTGCAAGATGATTTGCATAGATTTCCTTAGGCGTGGTGGGTGCTGTTGTTACCCAACGGCGACAACCGTTTGATCGATTTCGCCAAACGGCGAGTTACCTTGGCTATCGACCGCATCGATTTGAATGCGGTCACCAACTTTCATAAAGGGTGTTTGCGCGGCGCCGTTTTCGATGATTTCGATCATGCGAATCTCGGCCAAACACGAAATGCCGCGCGCTCGATCTTGGTTCGACACGGTGCCACTGCCGAGGATGGTGCCTGCCGTGAAGCGTCGGGTTTTACAAATGTGTGCGATCAAATCATGAAACGAAAAGTGCATCTCGGGGCCCGCGTCACAATCTCCGATGCGATTGCCGTTGAGCGTCGAACGCACCCGCATGTGCAGCCGGCCGTCGTACCAGGCGCTACCTAGTTCGTCGGGGGTCACTGCAAACGGTGAAAACGCCGTCGCTGGTTTGCTTTGGAAAAATCCGAAGTTCTTGGCGAGCTCGTTGGGGATGAGATTGCGCAACGTGCAGTCGTTGGCC
>JAGPDK010000555.1 GCA_018057605.1 Kofleriaceae bacterium
CGCCGATGGTGTGGATTCAAGAGACCGGCGACGGCCTGCGCGTTGCCAATACGGTCGGCATGGGCGCCGATCAGAAAAAACTGGTGCCGACGCTGTTGGTAGGTGCACCGCAGGTCAGCAAAACCGACGAGCGCGAGTTGGCGTTTGAAGTTGGTAAACGTTTGGCGTACTTGCGGCCGGAGCGGTTTGCATCGCTCGCTATGGGTAGCTTGCCAAAGCTTGAATCGGCTTTCTCCGCCGCGTTGATGGCCGGCGGCCAGCGTTTGTTGAGTCACGATGGCGCGGTGTTTGAACCGACCAACGATGATTCACGCAAGCTCGCTGCGTCGTTGCGCTCGGCCGTGCCAAGCCAATTGCTCGAACAAGTCGGCGAATTGTCGACGAAGCTTTCGGGTCGGGTCGGCAACGGCCTCATTACGGGCTGGCGCACCGGCACGGATCTGACCGCTAACCGAGTTGGTTTTATTGTCTGCAATGACTTTGAAACTGCGTCGCGTGGCATTGCCACCGAGGGTGCCGCGATGTCGACCTTGTCGGTAAAAGAACGCTTGCGCGACTTGTTAGCGTACGCGGTGAGCGATTCGTACTTTGCGGTGCGACGCCACCTTGGCATTCACGTCCGTGACGAGGCCTCAGCGTAATGCGCAAGTTACCCAAAAAACAACAACGGCTGGTGTCGCGCGCCGCAACCCTCAGCCTGCTGGGCGGCATTGGCTTGTGGCAACTGCTAAGCCTGAGCGGTGTAGTTGCCACGACGGCGACCGGTGCTGCTGGTTGCGGCGGTGGCATCGAATGCGGCAACGGTGTGCAAGAAGAAGGTGAAGAGTGCGACGATGGCAATGCGGACCAAGCCGATTTTTGCCGAAGTTGCGTTGTGTATTCGCCACCTCGCACCACCGTGACCTGGGATTTTAATAAATATCCCGAGCGCGGTTTTAGCGGGGATTCCTGCAACGATACCGGGGTTGCAACGGTGCAAGTTGATATCGCCGGCCAATCCAGTCAATCGGTCACCACCGAATGTTCGAAGCGGCAAGTAGTATTTTTTGACTTGGTGCCGGGCCCCTACACGGTTTCGGTCACGCCGCTGGCCAGCACCGGCGTGTCGAAAGTCAGCGCGCCGGTGTCGGTGCAAGTGATGGCGCAAGCTGCCAATACCCAGATCGATGTGAATGTGCCGTTTGATGCCTGGAATCAGACCTACACTGGCTTGTTCTTGTTTCGGTTGCGGTGGGGTTTGCAAACATGTAGCCAAGCGGTGCCGCCGGTGGCGACCCAATCCCTCAAGTTGTTAATCCGCGGTCAAGCCGTGGCTACTTTGACCGATACTGGGCAAAAAGTTGACGGCACCGACGACAAACCTTGTCGGGAGTTCACCGAAGAGCGGCCACAAAGTGTTGCTGAGCTGCCATTTGGCCCAGCGACGATTGAAGTGATCGGCAAAGATGCCGTCGGTGTTGAGAAGTTTCGTAAGACCTTTGATACCTTTGTCGGTATTGGTCAAGTGAATCCGACCTTGCAGTTCGATCTGCCGGTCGCGCCAGTACCGCCAGTAGACGCGCCGCCTGACGCCTAACCGACGCCGACTTTGCGGTTGCAGCGATGAAATGGCTGCCCGCGGCCGCGCAACTCTGTTTGTGCGCCCGGGTTGTCGTATAATCGGCGGGTGCAAGTAACTGCTCGTTGTCATTCGTCGCTCCGTTCGGTAGCGTTTTTTTTGCTGGCCTGCCTCGCGGCGTGTAGCAGTAGTCCGCGGCCGGTCGCGCAGACGGTCGGCTTACCTGCGCTGCCGCCGGCACCGTCGGCTGATCCGACGGTGCCGGGCGCGGCTTATTTGGCTGCCCTCGAACAGCGTTTAGCGCCCGCGTGGCAACAGTTCTTAACCGATTGCCGCCGCAAACTGGCGGTCGATCATCCGCTCAATGCGATGCGTTTGCAGACCCAGATCGCGTTGACGGTAGCTGGCGACGGTAAGGTTGTCCGTCGCGATACACTCGGTAGTGGTGACGCCAGCTTTGATGCTGTAGCTGAGGCCATCGTCGACGAAAATTTGCAACTGCCGCCGCCACCTGCGGAGTTGCGCAGCGACGACGGCACCGTGCGGGTCGAATGGTTGTTTGCACGCGATCGTCGCCGCGCTACGGCCGCATCTGCGCGGATCGTTATTATGCAAGTACCCAGCAATGTCGCGGTTGCCGGGATGATGGCGCGGCATCATTTTAGTCGCGCGGCTAGCCGCTTGTTGACGAGCGCGGACATTGAGTTGGGCGCAGCCACCGTGCAGTTGAGCGAGACCATTATCCGCCGGGCTCTCGCAAGCACCGATTCCGAAACCGTCCGCGTTGCAGCGGCTTCGATAATTGAAGACGCGCCTGGGTTAGTGCCCGCGTTGCTAACCATTGCATCGGCGCAGCGCGGCGAGCTGTGGCCGCTATTGTACGGCTTGGCGGACCGCCAACTCACACCGGTGTTGCAACAGCGCTTGTTGGCCCACGTAGATGAACTCGCGATGGTGCTGCCACGCATCATTCCAGCGACGGGCGCGACCTGGGCTGCCACCCTCAAACAATTGCAGCAACGCAAGTTATGGGGCCACGCGCTGGCGATCCAAGCCGCGCTTGACCTTGCAACCACGGCACTGCCCGACGACGCTGTAGTGGTTCGCGGTCAAGCATCGACGCGCGGCATCGCTTGTTACGGTTATGTTGCCGTGGCTGCAACGCGTCGAGCTGCATGGCTACGGGTGTATGAAGCGCTGCAAGACGGTAGCGCAACCGTGCGGCGCGACTGCGCCCGGGCGTTACGCCGGGCCGTGCCTGCCCCCACGAGTGTGACGAAAACCTTGCGGCAATTGCTCACCGACCCCGATCATCAAGTCGCTGCGGCCGCCGTTGATGCGATGGGTGCGCAAGCGTTGCCGGTGGCGAGCCGTATCGTGCTCGAATTGGCGCGCCATCCTTCGGCTGCCGTGCGTGCGGCCGTTGCGCGCCAGCGGGCCTGGTTGCAAAATCCCGCCAACAGCGCTGCCTTGGCAAGTTTACGCATGGATCGCGACGTCGGCGTCCGAGGCCAGCTCGTGGGTGTTCCGGCTGCGCTGCCGGGGTTGCTCAGCGACCCGGATGGCACGGTGAGGACCGCCGCTGCGCGGGCCGTTACCGACCCTGCACTCGCTGCGCCTTTGCTTAACGACACCTTAGCCAGCGTGCGTACCCAAGCGGAGCGCAGCCAAGCCCTCGCACTGGGGGCGGCGGCGGTACGCACACGCGTGTTAACCAATATCGCCGCGGCGCCGGATGGTTCCCTGGCGCAAGTGCAAGCCGCATCGGTGTATCTGGCGGCGCAACGTAGTCGATGAGGGTACGGCACATGCTCGGTGGCACCGTCGTGGTGGCCTGCATCATGGCCGCCGCTGGCTTGGTGCCGCACCAGGCCCTAGCTCGCAATCGCTTGCTGGCGTTGGCGCCGAGTAACGCTGCCAGCACTCGCATTGCAGCTACGCCCGCGCGCGAGGTGTTGGTCCCGGCCGGGCAATTTCAGATGGGGGTTGATCCTGACGTCGTGGATAGCATCGCGCAACGCTGCGCCCACGATCTCCCCGCGGTGTCGATCGAGGTGCCGATCCGAATCGGGGCCTCGACCATTATGCGCCGGGAAGTTATCAACGAATTGTTTTGTGACGATTACAAACAAGAGCTGCTGCGGCAAAGCCCGCGTGTCGTCGCCCTCGATAGTTTTTTTATTGATCGCTTTGAAGTAACTACTGCTGCATATCGA
>JAGPDK010000556.1 GCA_018057605.1 Kofleriaceae bacterium
GAGCCGCCTAGCCCTACCTCACGTGGCGAGCGGGCCCCTGCGACGTGCCTCGTCTACGCCCCGGGAGCAACCTCGCGGTACTTGAACATTCGTAGCATCAGTGCGGGATCATCTTGCGCGCTAAAAAGCTGTTGATGTTGCGAATCGATTCCAGATTCTCGGGCAGCAAATCTTCGTCGAGGACCTTGATGCCAAACGTTTCTTCGAGAAACGCAGTGAGTTCAAGAATGCCCGTCGAATCGATAATGCCTTGATCGAGCAGCGACGTCTCATCTTTGAGTGCTGCTGGATCTGGCACGTAATAATTTTTCACAATGAACGTACGCAATTGTTCGGTGGTGGCCATGCTTTACCTCGTTGACGTTAGCGGAGCTCGGACTTGGTAATTTTACCGGTATCAGTTTTGGGCAACTCAGACAAAAACTCTATGTAGGTTGGCACCATATAAGCTTCCAACCGAGCCTTACAATGGCGCAGTACAGTGGCGGCGTCACAACTGGCCCCATCGCGCGCGGCCTCGTCGTGCAGCACTACAAAAGCCTTGATCGCAAAACCCAACACCGCATCGGGCACGCCGATCACGGCGGCCTCTTTGACGTTGCTAAGTTCGTGTAGCACAGCTTCCACTTCACGCGGTGCGACCTTTTCGCCGCGCGATTTGATGATGTCATCTTTGCGCGCCACAAAATATAAGTAGCCTTCTTCGTCGAAGCGACAAAGATCGCCCGTGTAGAACACCACTTCGCCAGGCGTGGCCCCGGGCCGTAGACAAGCCGCCGTTTCTTCAGGTTTGTTCCAATAACCACGCATCACGTTGCTCCCTCGCACCACCAACTCACCCACCTGATTTGCCCCGAGGCGTGTGCCGGTTTCGTCGACCACCCAACACTCGATATTGGGCATCGGAAGGCCTACCGAATCGGGTTTACGGGCCAAATCAGCCGGCGGCAACCAGGTGCAGCGCTTGCATTCGGTGAGGCCATACATCGAATAGATACTAGCGTTGGGAAACATCTGCGCAAGCACCGCGCGGTGCGCTGGCTGTAACGGCGCGGCCGTGTTGGTAACGTAACGCATCGCCGAGAAATCATAGTCAGCCAGATTTTTGACACCGGCAAACATGGCAAAGATCGTCGGCACGCCCGGAAACGCCGTAACTTTTTCGCGCTCCATGCGTTGCAACACCGGGGTCAAAAACGTCAGCGAACGTTCGAGGATCAGCTGCGCCCCGGCGTAAGCGGCCAAGATCATTTGATACAGGCCATAATTGAATGCCAGCGGCAAAGCACTCAAAATAACATCATCGGCGCGACTGTCGATCACTGCCGAGAGCGCCGTCGCCGCGCTGCGCATGTTGTGGTGGCTCAGCATCACGCCTTTGGGTGAACCAGTGGAGCCCGAGGTATAGATAATACAAGCGAGGTCGCGATCGATATTGTGACGCGGTGGCGGCGCGGTCCCGTCATCAGCGACTGCGGTGGCCCAATCAAGCACGGGCAGATCTGCTGGCACCACCAACTGCGCGGGCGCGGGCACTGCGCTGGCCGCTGTTGCCATCGCCAAGCCACCGTCGGTCAACACCACCGCGCGCAGCCCAAGCTCAGCCACCGCCGGCACAAACGTCGGCGCTAGCGTTGCATCGGCCACCAGTGCCACCGCGCCACAATCCGCCAGTAACCTTCGCAGTTTGTCAGTGCGCGTAAGCGGATTGACGATCACGACCACAGCATCGGCTTTATGAATCGCCCAAAACGCGGCCACAACTTCGGCCCGATTATCAGCAAATACCGCCACTCGGTCGCCGCGCCGAACCCCACAGGCACGCAGCTTGTGCGCCAAAGCATTGGCCATGGTAGTGAGCTGGCCGTACGTCCATCGATGGGGACCCGCCACCACCGCCACGCGCGCATCATCGCGCTGCATTGCCGCATCGAGAAAATCATGCAACAGCGGCGTTGCTGCAGCGAGCCGAGTACCACTATGTCGGGTTGGCAGATTCATACGGTTGTGGTCAACTCGATGCAGGTTTGAAACGCCGCAGGCTTGGCCACCATTGTCCGAAAAGCGGACGCAAGCAGCTGGGTTGAAATCAGCCCAATGAGCGCCATGTTATCGCTGTTGGAAAACGGTATCGCCGGGTTTTGCCGTTGACATTTGGCCCACAGCGCCAAGGCGGTCGGAGCATCAAAAATGCCCACCGCGGCAATAGCCTCGGGCCGCAGCTCCTCGGTCAGCCACGGCGGCGGGTCTTGCACAAACGCCAACGCATCAGGTGCCCGAAATGGCTGTTTGGCTCGATGAATAAGCTGGTCAGGAATCAGCCCACCGGCCAAGTGCTTGAGCACGGCTTTTTCGCGCAGGCCGTTGAGTTTGTACGCAGCGGGCAAACTATTGGCGAGCGTCATGACCTCAAGATCAAGAAACGGAAACCGGCCCTCGATCGAATGCGCCATCATCATGCGATCACCTTGAGCCGCGAGTAGATAAGGTGCCAACAACGTGCGCATCTCAACATATTGATCTTGGGCCAACGGCGCCCACGCTGCAATATCCGCAGGTAACGTTGCCAGCAACTGGTCGTTCGCATTGCGATCGCCAAGCGCATCACGCAACTGCGCGGAAAACAGCCGCTTCAATGCCGCCGTCGCGCGAAATCGCGGTTCGTGGGCAAACCCAGGCTGCTGCGCCTGATCGAGATTGCGTGCAAAGAACTGCGCCGCCAACGCCCGTTGCGCCACTGGTGACCGCTGCAAATATGGATACAACTGTTCGAGCATGCGTGGCCCACGCGGCGACGCTGGATGTCGCGACCAAAATCGCCGTACCGCGCCTTCACGGAAGATATCGTACCCACCGAAAAACTCATCAGCACCTTCACCCGTAAGCACAACTTTGATGCCGGTTTGAGCCACCAGTTGGGCCAAGCCAAACATCGGCGCTGGCGCCGTTCGCAACAACGGCCGTTCAGCATGCCAGACCACGTCGGGCAACCAAGCGGCAATATCGCGGCGCTGCACCACCACCTCATGGTGCGTGGTTTGCAGTTGTTCGGCCATCAAACGCTGATACGGCGTTTCATCATATTCAGCGTCGGCAAAACGCAACGAAAAAGTATGAAACGTTGCGCCTTGATGTTTACGACCGAGCGCGGCGATCAGCGAACTATCGATGCCGCCAGATAAATAGCAACCAACCGGCACGTCGGCTCGCACGATGCGCAGCCGCGTTGCTTCGTCGAGCGCGGCCCGCACCGCATGCGCGGCATCGTCGAGACTACCTTCAAACATCGGCACGCTCGGCGGAAATTGCGGCTGCCAATACGTGCGTTTGTGCACGGCGTGGGCGGTCACGGTCATCAGCTCACCCGGCCGCAACTGGCGAATGCTACGAAATGCCGTGCGCTCGTCGATCGGCGACCAAAACGTAAACGTGTCATCGATGCCGGCCGGGTCGAACTCCCGACTGATCGACGGGTCACTTGCAAAAATCGCCTTGAGCTCGCTCGCAAAATACAACCGCCCAGCGTGCAGACAAAAATACAACGGGCGCACGCCGACGCGATCGCGCACCAACGTGAGCTGCTGCTGCTTGCGGTGCCATAGCGCGATGGCAAATTGCCCGTTGAAACGAGCAAACGCGGCCTCGCCCCATTGTTCATAGGCGTGGACGATTATTTCAGTATCGCTATGGGTCCGAAAAACGTGGCCATAACCCAGCAGTTCGTTACGCAGCTCGACGAAGTTAAAAATTTCGCCATTAAA
>JAGPDK010000557.1 GCA_018057605.1 Kofleriaceae bacterium
GCCACAATGCGCGCAAACACGTGTTCGTCGGCGGGGCGGCCAGCGGTATCGCGAATGTTGCGGCGCAAGGTGCCTTCAAATTCAAAGCCCAAACGCTCGACGGTGCGG
This sequence comes from Kofleriaceae bacterium, assembly GCA_018057605.1. Lineage (GTDB taxonomy): Bacteria > Myxococcota_A > Polyangia > Haliangiales > Haliangiaceae > JABFXX01. The sequence continues at coordinate 109 of JAGPDK010000557.1, forward strand.
CGCGACCGCACATTGCGGGCGTCGCAGCGTGCTTCGACTCGGGTGAACATGGGGTGGGCCCCGCTCTCCGGCGTTTGCTGGTTCGCGCCATGTTGGGCCCAGGCCAGCACCGCCTGGCCGGCTTCGACGATGTACCCATGGCCTTGGCCTTCGGCGGTGGTCCAAAAGCCAAATTCGCCGCGGCGCAGCGACCAATTGAACGAATGCAGATCCACGGCACCGACGAGGCGTTCGCCGTGGTCGGCCCACAGCAGCCATTCGAAGCTGTCACGCTGGGCGAAAAAGCTGCGGGTCTTGCGGATCCGTCGTTCAACTTCATCGATTTCGTAGTCGAGCGCGGCCCAATCAACGAACGGGCGGAGATGTGCCGCCGAGCGCGTCATTGCGTCGAACAGATCATCGGCATCTTCGACCTCGGGCAAGCGCAGCGTCAGTCGTGCGGTTGCAAATGTTTCCGGTGGGTCGAACGAAAACGGATCAATCACGAGGCCAGCATATGCTTTCAAGTGCGCTCGATGCGCGATTTCGGCGGCCATTTCGTGCGTACAAGCCCGTTGACTTCTACCCGTTATGACCAGAGCCTATCCCCGTGTCGATTGGAGCTTTTTTGTTGCGCCGCTTTGGGCTCGGCATGATTGCGATCATCGGCGTCTCCACCTTGGTATTTTTGTTTCTGCACATGGTGCCTGGCGACCCGGTTGATCATCTTGCCGGCGGTGAAGCCACACCGGAGCAGCGGGCGCAAATTGAAAAGTGCATGGGGCTGGACCAATCGTTGGTTGGTCAATACGTGCATTTTCTCGGCACGGTGGTTGATGGGTCGCTCGGGCACCAATGTCCTGATCCCAAGGGCAAGCCCACGGTGTTGGCTCGAATCGCCGTGGTGATGCCGTCGACAATCTGGTTAGCACTGGTAGGCATGGCGGTGGCCGTGGTGTTGGCATTGCCCCTGGGGGTGTTAGCCGCAGTGCGGCGCGGGACGTGGGTTGATACCGTGGCGTCGGTGGTGGCGTTGTCGGGGTTGGCGATGCCGATGATGTTGCTTGCGCCGTTGCTGTTGCTTTGGTTCTTCGTTGATTTAGGTTGGTTACCAGGGCCAACCGAAGGTGGCGCAGCCGCGTTAATTTTGCCTGCGATTGCCATCGGTGTGCATTTGATGGCGATGCTGGCGCGCATGACTCGTGCCTCCATGATCGAAGTTCTCGACGAAGATTATGTGCGCACCGCACGTGCTAAAGGCTTGCCAGAACGCTCGGTATTATTTAAGCACGCGTTGCGTAATGCGCTGTTGCCGGTGATTACCGTCGCTGGTTTGCAATTTGGGTCATTGCTGTCGGGCGCAATTATCGTCGAGAAAATCTTTGCTCGACCAGGGCTGGGCACAACGTTGCTCACGGCGATTAGCGAACGCAATTATCCCGTGGTGCAAGGCACCGTCTTGGTGATTGCGGTTATCTATGTGGTAGTCAACACGTTGGTTGACCTCGGCTATGGCCTGGTTGATCCACGCATTCGGAGAGGCTAGATGCGCGCCGCTGGCAAAATTCCGCGTGGTGGCTGGCTCGGCTTGACGCGGTTCCTCTACCGCCTTAGCAGTCGACCGGCAGCGGCTAAACTTTCGCTTAGTGGGTGGATTGGCCTGGTGATGCTGGCGATGTTTGTCGTCGTCGGTTTCCTTGGGCCATGGATTGCTCCCTATTCGCCCACTGCAATTGATTTGGGCAATCGCTTTGCGCCCAGCTCGGGTGCGCATTGGCTCGGCACCGATCGCAACGGCGTGGATTGCCTGAGTCAACTGCTGTGGGGCGCACGCAGTGCGTTGCGCATTTCGTTCGTGGTGGTCGCAATCAGTTCCGCCATTGGCATCATGTTGGGCACGGTCGCTGGGTATTTTCGCGGCATCGTCGACGATATTTTGATGCGTGTCGTCGATATTTTGATGGCGTTTCCTGGCATCTTGCTCAACATCGCGGTCGTTGCCACGGTTGCCAAGCCGGGGCTTGGCGTGGTGATTTTTGCGTTGTGTCTTAACGGTTGGGTTGGTTATGCCCGCGTCATTCGAGCGCAAGTTATGAGTCTGCGCGAGCGTGACTTTGTCATTGCAGCGCGGGCCATGGGGGCACGCAACGGTCGCATTATGTGGTTGCACTTACTGCCAAATTCTATGGCGCCCGCGCTGGTGCAGATGACGTTTGGTTTTGGCGGGGTCATCGCGGTCGAAGCATCGTTGTCATTTTTGGGTATCGGCCCGCAGCTTGACTACACCTGGGGCGCCATGCTGGAACAAGGCACCAGCCATTTGTGGAAACAAGGGTTTGGCATTCGCTATGCGATGTACGGAGGCTTGGCGATTATGTGGGTCGTATTGGCAGCGAATCTCCTGGGCGACGGGCTGCGGGATCGCTTTGATCCGAAACGGCGAGGGCGCTAGTGGCCCTACGTCGTTATGTTTGTGACATCACAGCGGTCGTGCCTGACGAGTTGCGGAGCTTTCCGGTTGAAGGGTTGACGTGGCCGGTGCTCGCGACCATCGTCGACGGCAACGTCGTGGTATGCCAAGGTGTTTGCCCACATGAAGATGTCAGCCTGGTCGGTGGCAGACTCGTCGGCCATTCAATTATTTGCGCTGCCCACGGTTATCGTTTTGATTTGCGCACCGGCCGCTGTGCGCATCGCAAATCACTAGAGCTGCGCCGCTACCCGGTGACCCTCATCGCAGATCAAGTCTGGGTTGACCTGCTGTAAGCCTCGATTTGACGTAGGTTTCCAAGCTGTTCAAGCCATTCGGGTCGATGTAGAGTTGCGCGGTGAAACAGGGTCCAAGCAATGACAGCGACGTCAATCGTCGGTCCGGCCGCGCGGCTGCGGAGCCAATAGGTGGGTACGATCCTGGGCAAGCGGCGGCGGTCGCGGCATCGGTAGCGTTGCATCGTCACACCCAAGGTGGCCTGTTGCCGGCGTTGCATGAGATTCAAGATCGGCTAGGTTTCATACCGAGTTTTGCAATCGAAAAATTGGCGGACGCATTTGCGTTGTCGCGCGCCGAAGTGGAAGGTGTGATCAGTTTTTATCATGATTTTCGTAGTGCGCCGCCGGGTCGCAGCGTGGTCAAACTGTGTCGCGGTGAAGCGTGCCAAGCAGTCGGCGCCGGCGCTTTAGTTGCCGAGGTTGAACAGCGCTTGGCGTGCACGCTAGGCGCCACCGCCAGCGACGGCAGCGTGACCCTCGACGCGGTGTACTGCTTGGGCAATTGTGCGTTAGCGCCAGCCGCGATGATTGATGGTGCGTTGGTTGGCCGTGTTACCGCGCAACGCGTGGCGCAGTTGCTCAAACCTACCGGCGGTGCCGCGTGATTACCGTCTTTGTGCCATGTGATGCGGCTGCAAAATCGGTCGGCGCCGACGAAGTTGCGCAAGCCATCAGTGCTGCGCCTTGGAGCGTGAGCAACAACGTCAAGCTGGTGCGCAATGGTTCGCGCGGCATGTTTTGGCTTGAGCCCATGGTCGAAGTTGACGTCGCAGGCCAGCGCATTGCGTATGGGCCGGTAACGCCGGCCGATGTCGAGTCGTTGTACGCTGCAAATTTTTTGCAAGGCGGGGCGCACCCGCTGCGCCTCGGCGTTACCGCAGCACTTGCCTATTT
>JAGPDK010000558.1 GCA_018057605.1 Kofleriaceae bacterium
GCTACTTGCTTGGCGACTCGGTCACGCAGTTTTCGTTGGTGATCGGGTTATACCTGTCCGCCATGGGCGGCGGTGCCTGGTTGTCACGCCGGCTTGAAACCCAACTGGCCAAACGATTTTTAGAAGTTGAATTGGCGGTTGCCTTAGTCGGCGGGCTGTCCGCCCCGTTGTTGTTTTTGGCCTTCGCTAAGGTCGCCAATTTCCAAGCGCTGCTGTTAGGCACGGTGGTTGCCATCGGCATTTTGGTGGGCTTAGAAATTCCGTTACTGATGCGGCTGCTCGAAGGCCGCATCGCGTTTAAAGACTTGGTGTCGAGGGTGTTAACCTTTGACTATATCGGTGCCTTGGTTGCCGCCCTGATTTTTCCACTGTTGTTGGTGCCAAAACTAGGGTTAATTCGTAGCTCGCTTGCCGTCGGCATGGCCAATGCGCTGGTCGCGTTGTGGGGCACCTGGATTTTACGTGGCGAACTCGGCACCCGGGCCGCGCTGAGCGTGCGGATTCGTGCGTTGTTATTGCTTGGCTTGCTTGGCACCGGCTTGGTATTCGCCGATCAAATCACCACTCGTGCCGAGGACGAAATGTACGCCGACCCGGTCGTGTATACCCAAACCTCGGCGTATCAACGCATCGCCGTCACTTCGGGCCGCGCCGGCTTCCAATTGTTTTTAAACGGCAATTTGCAGTTCTCGTCGGCCGACGAATACCGCTACCACGAAGCCTTGGTCCATCCAGCATTTGCCGCCTTCGGCGATGGTGACAATAGCCTTGCTACCGGCCCGCGCCGCGTGCTGGTGCTCGGCGGTGGCGATGGTTTGGCGATGCGTGAAATCCTCAAGCATCCCAGCGTCGAAGCGATCACGCTGGTCGACCTCGACCCGGCCATGACGGCCCTGTCGCAACGCTTTCCGCCGCTGGCCAAACTCAACGGCAATGCGATGGCCGATACGCGCGTCACCGTGGTTAACGACGATGCGATGATCTGGATCAATAACAACCGCGAGCTGTTCGACATTGTGATCATCGATTTTCCAGATCCCAATTCGTATGCGCTGGGCAAGCTTTACACCAAGCTATTCTATCGTAGGTTAGCGGCGCGCTTGGCCCCCGGTGCGGCCATCGTGGTGCAATCAACCTCGCCTTTGTTCGCGCGGAATTCGTATTGGTGCATCGTCACCACGATTCAAGCTGCCGGATTTCAGGTTGCGCCGTATCACACCACGGTGCCGTCATTTGGCACCTGGGGTTATGTGTTAGCCAAACTCACGCCGTTTGAACCACCAACGCAAACCCCCAATGTAGCGCTGCGCTTCTTAACCGGACCTTCGATGGCTGCCATGTTTGTGTTTCCTGCCGACATGGCCGCCGTCAAAACCGACACCAACTTCCTCGATAATCAAGCCTTGGTACGCTACTACGAACGCGAATGGCGTCGCTGGGAATGAGGACGCCATGAGTGGCGACGTGTCGCGACGCGATTTTGTGGCGCTGATGCTGGGAACCCCGCTCGCTGCGAAGTTTTCGTTGGGCTGTGGCGCGCCATCGACGCCCGCGTTGCCGCCTGGCGTCTTGGTTGATACCGGCATGGTCACCGGCCATCAACGGTTGCGCACCTTGGTTGATGGCAAAAGCACAGCCGAGTTAGCGCGAATACCGGTGAGCCGCCGGCATAATGTGGTGATCGTCGGTGCTGGCGCGGCTGGGCTCGCCACCGCATGGGCGCTGCGCCAAGCCGGCATCCGCGATGTCGTGGTGCTCGAACACTGCGACACCATTGGCGGCACGGCACGTGGCGACGCCGCAGCAGAGTTTCCGCACCCGTGGGGCGCCCACTATGTGGTTGCGCCAATGCAGGAACAGGCTGACCTTACCGAGCTGTTGGCGAGCATGGGTGCGATCGAAGGTCATACGCCTGATGGCGCACCAATTATCGACGAAGCGCTGCGATGCCGCGACCCCGAAGAGCGCATGTTTTACCGAGGCCGCTGGTATGACGGCTTGTATCTTTTCGCTGGCGCCAACGCCGACGACCGCAAGCAGTTTGCGCAATTCAACGCCGAAATCGATCGGCTGGCCTCGGTGCGCGATGCGACCAACCGGCGCGGTTTTGCGATTCCGATCAGCGCCGGTGCAAATCCGGCCGAGCTAATGGCGCTCGATCAACTATCATTTGCTACGTGGCTCGATCAACGCAAGCTCACATCGCCCCGGCTGCGCTGGTTGGCCGATTACGCCTGTCGCGATGACTTTGGCCTGCTTGCCAAAGATACCAGCGCGTGGGCCGGCTTGTTCTATTTTGCCGCTCGACAGAAACGCTCGGGCGCGCACGCGCAAGCTGTGATTACCTGGCCCAACGGCAACGATGCGTTGATTCAACATTTGGCCAAAGGTCAAGCCGTCGAGCTAGGCACCACCGTTGTGCAAGTAACGCCGCGCCATGCCGGCAATCCTGCAGCATCGGTGATCGCGATGACGGCCCAGGGGCCAGTTCACCTGGCTGCGCAACATGTGGTGGTTTGCGTGCCGCAATTCGTAGCGCGCCGCTTGGTATCCGGCTTGGCCCAAGCGCACGGCGAAGATTCGCCCGACTATGGAGCGTGGGCGGTTGCCAATTTGCATTTGCGGGCGCGGCCGCGCAAGCGCGCCGGTGACGCGCCGCCATCGTGGGACAACGTGATCTACGATTCGCCAAGCCTGGGGTACGTATCCGCCACCCATCAAGCCGGTCGCGACACCGGGGCCACGATGTGGACTTGGTATTATCCGTTTTGCGAGGTTGACGCCGCTGCGCAACGGCAACGTATTGCGGGCGCAACCCAGGCTGATTGGGCTGAAGTGGTGCTCCGCGACCTGCAGCGGGCCCATCCGGATATTCGCAACCTCGTACAACACATCGATATTGCGTTTTGGGGCCACGGCATGGTGCGCCCGCGCGTCGCTAGTATTTGGCAACCTGCGCGTTTGGCGCGAGCAAATGCGATTGAAAATATCCACTTCGCGCACACCGATTTATCCGGCGTTGCGCTGTTTGAAGAAGCCTACGCCCACGCTCGGCGGGCGGCACGAGAGATACTCGCGGCACAGGTGGCCGCGCCAACGTGACGAACAGCGCAGCCGCTACGGTTGCCGACCGCAGCAGCGGCACGCTGGGCAAACACGTCAGCACGGCGCCCAGTCCCTGGATATTTTCGCGCAACGTTGACCTCGCGACATTCACCGGCACCGCCGCCTGCGCTCTGGCATTGGTCTGGCTCGCACCATACCTGGGCGTGGTTGGCCCTGCCGAATCACCGACATGGACCTGGCTTGTCAGCGTGCTGCTCGTCGATGTGGCCCATGTTTGGTCGACGATTTTCATCACCTATTGGGATCCGTTTGAACTGCGGCGCCGTAGCTGGCTCTACACCGTCACGCCAGTCGCGGCGTATCTCGCCGCGTGCGGCTTATATCAACTCGGCGACAACATTTTCTGGCGCACCATCGCGTACCTCGCGGCATTTCATTTTGTCCGTCAACAGTATGGTTGGATGATGATGTATCGCGGCCGCGCTGGTCAACGCGATCGCCTCGGGCGATGGCTCGACGGTGCGTTGATCTACGCAACCATGCTGTATCCGTTGATCGTCTGGCACACCAGCCTGCCTCGCAATTTCTGGTGGATGCGCGAGCATGACTTTGCCCCAGGCCTACCTAGTGCGCTTGCCACCGTCGCGCTAGCATTTTATGTCGGCCTCGCCCTCGCCTACGT
>JAGPDK010000559.1 GCA_018057605.1 Kofleriaceae bacterium
ACGTATTCGATTTTGCGTTCTACTTTTTTAGGTCCCGAAAACCGCAACATGGTGCCGGCGCCGTCTTTCATATTGCAGCTGCCCACCACGTTGCCGCGATAGTCGAAAAACGTGAACGTACCGTCGGGCCGGCCGTTTTTGTACTGCCCGGTCCAGGTCGTACGGGCATCGTGCATTTCGCGCCAAGCACCGTCGCGGCGGCCATCGAGATAGCCTCCGAGCCGTTCCAGATTTCCGCCCGAATCAAACCATTTCCATTCACCGACGCGGCGGCCATGGGCGTACGAGCCGACATCGCGAAAGGTTTTGCGATCGCGCCAATACATAAATTTGCCGTGACGCCGGCCTTTGCTGTCGAAGCCATCTTGCTGCAATAACATGCCGCGCCGCCACATTTTACGATCGCCGGTGCGGATGCCGTCGCGCCATTTGTCGTCGATCCGTAACACGGTTTTGTCACCGACGCTGCGCGGTCCATCGAGCACGCCTTGTTTGAACGTTTCGCTGATCAGCGGCGTCCCGGTGGCCCCAAACGTGCTGGCTGGGCCGTTGGCAATACCGTCGACCAACGTGCGTTCACGCACGAGGCGGCCGTCATCGCTCCAACGCCGCTCTACGCCCGTGCCATGCGTCAGGGTGTAGCTGCCCAGCAGCACGCCAGCGTTTGACCATTGCTGCCAGTTGCCATCTTTGCTGCCGTGGTCAAATTCGCCTGATTCAAGTTCGGTGCCATCAGGTGCAAAGCGATGCCAAGCACCATGCAACTCATCGGCTTGTTGCGTGCCAGTGATCGCCGTGGCACCGCCGGGATATAGCACCAAGAACGGGCCGTTTTGTTCACCATTGCTCGACGTACAATAGTAGGCCGGTACGTTAGCGCCGACTTCAAAGGCCCATTGGCTCACCGCGGTGGTGCCGGCGGGGCAGGTGAGGCGGAGTTTGGGCGGGGCAGGTGGTGGGCTCGGCATGGCATCTGCGTTCGGAGCTGCAGCGATGGCCGTGGCTACGCCTGCAAACGGATTGGCCGCCGGTGCGCCATTGCGTTCACCGACGGGCCGGCCACTGCACGCGGCAAGCCCAGCGCTAGCAGCGACACACAAGGCAAGCGACCGACGCATAGCTGCTAATTGTGGCACGAAATTCGTCGAATCGCGAAATTGTGACACCGGCGCGTTGCCGCGTCGCCCCCGCGTTGCGCCGGCCGGCCCTGGTCAAGCGTGGGTGGAGTTGTTAGTACTGCAATATGAAGACGACCGAAGTCGAAGCAATGGTATTTCGTGGCGCTGGGGGCGTCGAGGTCATCGGCGTCGGCACCACGCTGGTCCGTGACCCGGGCGAAAGTGAAGTCGCGGTCGACATCGTCGCAGCGGGGCTCAATCGCGCCGATTTGTTGCAACGCAAAGGCATGTATCCGGCACCTGCGGGAGCGCCAGCCAATGTGCCGGGTTTGGAGTTTGCTGGCACGGTGGCAAGTTGTGGTAGCGGGGCCAAACGTTGGGCGGTCGGCGCACCGGTGATGGGCATTGTGGCCGGTGGCGCGATGGCGCGGCGCATTGTGGTGCACGAACGCGAGTTGATGCCAGTGCCGATGGGTATGGCATTGCCTGACGCCGCGGCAATCCCCGAGGTTTTTCTTACTGCTTGGGATGCGTTTACCCAGGCGCACTTGGTTGCGGGTGAAATCGCCCTGATTCATGCGGCGGCGAGCGGCGTGGGGACCGCGGCGCTGCAATTGTGTCGAGCGATGGGCGTGCGCGCACTGGCAACGACGCGCAGCGCTGACAAGTTGGCAGCGTTGGCACAATTTGGCGTAGCGCCAGGCGATGGCATGGTGGTAGTTGACAACGGCTTTGCCGCGGCCGTGCATGCGCGGGTTGGGGCCGTGGGTGGTGCGAACCTGATTCTTGATTGTGTGGGGGCTGCATATTTCGAGGACAATCTGCGGGCGTTAGCGCCACGTGGGCGCATGGTGATGTTGGGCACCATGGGCGGTGCAGTGGGGCCAGCGCCGATTGGCATGTTGCTTGGCAAGCGCGCCACCGTGATCGGTACGGTGATGCGGGCGCGGCCGCTCGAAGAAAAAATTGCGATTGCGCAAGCTGCGAGTGCGCGCTTGGTGCCCATGTTCGAGCGTGGCCAACTAGCACCGGTGATCGATACCCGCATCGCGATGCACGAATGTGGCCGGGCCCATCAGTTGATGGAAGCCAACGGTAACATCGGCAAAATCGTTTTGGTTTGGTAGTGCGGGTGGTCGCGTCGTTGCGTCAAGCTACCCAGGATCGGCCAATGAATGATCCAACGACTTGCCAGTTGAATGTGGCGCAGAAGAAACGGGCAAGCTGATCATTCGTCACTTTTTCGACGATCATTCCGCAGGTTTACCAACGCCTGAGACCCTGGTGTTGGAGACCTTGATGTTGACCGCTTGCTCGACCGCCGCGCATCAGACCAAATAGTCGATACACCTCGCTTAGTTGATCGATGCGCCAGTCCATTTTGATGCGTTGGTGTTGGCCGTAATGGTGAGCGCCGCGTGGGTATGGTGTAGCGCCGCAAGGCCGTAGCAATGCACGCTTGATTGCGGCTGGAATCGTGCGGGTTTTGCGGCCGACCGAGAGCGGCGCACCTTGCGCGTCGACGTGGGCGACCACGACCCCAGCGTCGCAGCTCAAGCGGCGCGCGGTTGTCGCCGCGATAATTTCGCCGTCGGCCATCATGGCAAGAGCCGACGGTTCTGCAGAACCGTGCAAGCCGGCATGGGGCACCGTGACGATGATTTCGATCGGAGTGCGCTGGGTCGGTTTCCTCGCACGCGATCTTGAATAATTCTCATGAACGCATCGGCACGCTGTCGGCCACGGTCGGCTGACGGTGGTGCTTTTGCGATTGGCGGTTTAGCGCGCGAAGGTTCCTCGGGAGGCTGTTCTGCGACAAGATTCGGTCCCGCGGGAGTCGGTTCCGCCCCAATCGGTTCCGCGCTCGATGTGTCCATTGCCGCATTAAGCGCCGCCCAAACGATCGCCGCTTCATCGCTGGGACGTACAACTTCAAACTTCACCATGCCGTTGTCGAGACTTCGCCGAGTCACCGTGCGCTGCGCTGCAACTTGCGCCGCCGTCATCGCTCGAGCGTCTGCCCCGTGCGCTTGATCATATGCCTGCACGTTCTGATACGAGCGGCACAATGTATCGAGCTGCGACGCTGGCATGCGCTTGGCGTACGCGACCCAGAGCGCCTCCTTTTCAGCCGTCGCCACCCGCGTAATCGCCCGGGCTTGCGAATACGACATCGCTCCGAGACGCAATTGCTCGTCGACCAGCGGCAGTTCAGCCAACTTCCGAGCAACTCGCACCCGCTCACGTGCTGTGCGCAAATCCCAGCCAACCCGCCACGCTAACCAATGTGCACACGACAGCGAGCCTTGCACATGCCAGCCCGAGGCAATGTCGAATTCACGAATCGCGGTTAACAGCCGATGCATTGCAGCGTCGATATGCGCCGACATTTCAGCGATTTGGTTACCCAGCGCATCGACGTCGATGGCCACCTTTACCAATATTGCTTCTGTTTTTGCATGAAATTTAAGTCCGAAAACCGGACGCACAACTGGGCTCGTCTCCAATGCCAATCGGCGTATCTAATTCGACAACTATCGCCAATTCAAGTTCCAGATTCACCTGCCGATCCTGTAACCGATCGTGAACTTCGGGAAATGCCAAGCTTCGCTATGAAGTCCCGCAATC
>JAGPDK010000560.1 GCA_018057605.1 Kofleriaceae bacterium
CCACCAGTGCGGTGCTGGCGATGCCACGCTGCGGATTTGCCGTTGCCGGAATCGGTTCGGCATCGGTACCGGCGTCAGGCGTGCCGCCGCTGTGACCGCAATGCATCAGCAGCGGGGCAAGCAGCGCGATGCGTAACAAGCGCAGTTCGTTCATGGTGCTGCGCTTGTAGCGCAAGCGAGTGCCAGCGTCAGCTAGAATCCGCCGATGATCGCGAGACCGAGGCCATCGTTGCCGACGGTTGGCACCATGGCGGTGCCTCCGGCCGTCATCTTCGGCGCATAAAAATAGTAATAGACGCCGACGCCAATCATGGCAGCGCCGCCGATCCAAAGTCCATTGGAGCCAAACTTGATCAGATTATCGCTACCAGATGTACATGCTTTACGGTCGCTGCTACCGCAAAGTAGTTTGGCCGAAATCGGTGACGCAATGACCATGCCGGCGCCAATGCCACCAAAGATGAAGGCATTGCGTTTCCAATTGCTCGGCATTGATTCAGTGACTTTGGCTGCTAACACGACCGTGGTGGTGTGTTTGCTTTTGGTATTCATCTCCACGGTTTCTTTGAACGGGTCCATGCCTGGGGCTTGCACTTCGACCCGGTGCGAACCGTTGTCGACTTCGATTTGCGGCCACTTGACCCGGTCGATGGCCACTCCATCGACGAGGACAGTCGTGCCTTCAGGCGGCACGGCTGTGAATTGAATATTGATAATTGGAACTAGATCGGTGAGCTCGGTGATCTTGCCACTTGCCGCATCGATTTGAATTTGCTCTTTGGATCGCTGCGCCCGCTCAAGCGAAGCCCGGTACCAGCGCAGCGCGGTCTGCCATTTTTGCTGCTTTTCGTTACACAGGCCCAAATTGAGCAAGGTGCCAACGTTTTGATCATCGAGCCGATTTGATTCTTCAAATTTCTTGCAGGCTTCCGCTTGTTGGCCGACTTCGGCAAGGGCACGACCCTCGTCGAACAGCACCACTGCCGGCGATCGGCCTTGGGCTGAGGCGTGGGAGATTGGTGCCAACGTAACCCACGCAGTACACAACGCAGCCAATCCAGACTTGGTAGTCAGGCGAGAAAATTCCATCGCGCGAATAGTAACCTAAAATGCCACGGCCCTACAGCCGGAGGCGATCGCAAGTTTCATTTTGGCGCAGACTTACATCCGTCGGCGGTTGAAAATGCATCACATTTTTTGATTGGTTTAGCCTCGGGTTTGACCTCGGGTTTGACCTCGGGTTTGACCTCGGGACTAACCGCGGAGTTACCGTTGTTTTTTACCTTGCTAATGTTCGGCGGCTTGCCCACAGGCTTGGTCGGCTTGCCCGCAGGCTTGGTCGGCTTGCCCGCCGACTTGGTCGGCTTGCTCGTCGTTGAATCGACCGGAAGAATTGGATTTTGGGTTGCACCGACGACCTCGCCATGACCGCCGCTGCCTGTCGCATCACCGCCACTGCCGATGGCAACCGGAGCGATAGCAGGTGTGGTGTCGTTACCGAGCTTGCTTGGCGTTTCGCCAGCTGGGGTGACGGCAGGCCCGCCCGTGGTCCCGCTTGCATTGTCGGCATCGACGCCTTGCAGCTGGATGGCCGGCACACTGGTAATCGGCTGCTGCCCGGCCCCTGGCGATCTGGTGGCCAGAAAAATGCCTGCGGCGGCGGCCACGGCCACGAGTAATCCAATCACCAACGGAACTTTTGACTTGGACTTGGTAACCGGCAACCCATCGCTTAACGTGTCGGAGGCGCGGGCCAGCTGAGCTGCCGACGCCATCGGCGTAGCTGCCAACGTTTGCGCGTGCGCCACTACAGGGTCGGATTGGCGAGCGCTAGCCACGACCGGCAAACCGTCGGACCTCGTCGCGGGCTGGCCGGGAGTACCACCTGTCCACACTGGCGCGCTGTTCTCGGCACCTGGCCAGGCAGGTCCGGGCGGCGGGGTACGGTCGCTTGCAAAGTCACTAGCCGCCGCACCGCTCGGAGTGGCCGCAAACGGCCGAGGAATGCCTAGGCCGTTGGTATCGGCATCCCAACTCTGAGCGCGACGACCGAGCATGCGGATCATGCGCTCGACCGAGCGCATCGCTTGTTGCGCATCGCGACAGAACGGTGCGATGGCACGCGCGAATTCAGCGATGTTAGGGTAACGCTGCTCAGGCGTTTTTGCCAAACAGCGAAGAATGACGTCAGCCAAATTGCTTGGCACGTTGCGCATCGGCGTCGGCGGGTCCATCGCGACCTTAACGCACATTTCCGAAAAGCTCTCAGCTTCGAATGGGCGTTGACCTTCGAGTACTTCGTAGAGCACGGTGCCAAGCGACCAAATATCGGTACGAGGATCAACCGTCCGTGCCGAGCGCATTTGTTCCGGGGACATGTACGCAGGCGTCCCGAGCAACGATTGGGTTTGGGTCAGCGAAAGATCTGCGCCCAATGGCGATTTTGAAATCCCGAAATCGAGGACTTTGAGCAGCGGCGAGCCGTCGGGCCGCCAGGTGATGAACAGATTGGTCGGCTTGATATCTCGGTGCACGATGCCAAGCGAATGCGCTTCGGCCAACGCTTCGGCCGCTTGTAAAATCAGTTCGATCGCGAGTTGCGGATTGATCTTGCCATTTTGGGTAGAGAACACTTCGAGGTCTTGGCCGTCGAGGTATTCCATCACCATGTACGGCCGCCCATCGTCGAACGTGCCGACGTCCGAAACTCGGGCGACGTGTTCGCTCTTGAGCTTCACCGCGGCCTGCGCTTCGCGGACGAAACGCGAAATCGCTTCGGTGTCTAATGAGATGTTGGAGCGGAGCGATTTGATCGCAACTTCTTCGTTGAGACCGAGATGCCGCGCTTTGACAACCAAGCCCATGCCACCTTCGCCAAGCACCGACTCGACTCGATACTTACCCAAGATGGTGGCACCGACCAACAGACCTTGGTCAGATGTCTTTGAACTGATTGCCACGCTGCTAAATGGTAGCTTGTGCATTGTGGGTTCTCAAGAGAACCCTTGACGCAATGAAAAATATTCTGTCTGTAGGCCCGTAGGTGTTGGTGTGATCCAACTGCCTGCCTAGCGAAGCCGCCACGCGCGCGCAGCCAGTCAATTACAGGATTTGATGAATTTTGAGCACGTTATTTTGAATCCCTGCGCCGATTGGCAGGCTCATGGTGATCACCACGCTGTCACCGGGCTTGACCAAGTTGCGCTCAAGCAGCGTGGTTTCCATGCGCTCTAAGAGTTCTTCTGTGGTGGCAGCGAGCGGCATCATGACCGGGGTCACACCCCAAACCAGGGCCAAACGGCGAAACGTGACTTCATTGGCCGTGAGCGACACCAGGTCCGCTTGTGGCCGATATTCCGAAAGCAGGCGGCTCACGCCACCGGATTGGGTCGACGACGCGATGACGCGAATCTTCATGGCGCGCGCTGCGGTAACCGCGGCGTGTGCAATTGCGTTGGCTGATACCGCCAGTTCCAGTGTCGTCGGTTCTTGGTTCTGGTGGTAGTACGCGCTGTTTTCGACTTCGCGGATGATCCGCGCCATGGTCATGACTGCTTCGACGGGGTATTGCCCTGAAGCAGTTTCGCCCGACAGCATCAAGGCGTCGGTGCCGTCGAGCACGGCGTTGGCAACATCGGACGCTTCGGCTCGGGTTGGTCGCGGATGCGAGATCATAGATTCGAGCATCTGCGTTGCGGTGATGACGATCTTGCCGCGTTTGTTG
>JAGPDK010000561.1 GCA_018057605.1 Kofleriaceae bacterium
CCACGCCGCGGCACACCAGTGCGCCCCATGGGATAAAAATTTCAGCGCCGAGGCGAATGTCCCATTGCACCAGCGAGCGTAACGAATCGGCATCACTCATCCGACCCACTTCCACTTGGTACCCGATACTGCCGTCGAAGGTGAAAGCTGGAATCACCTGCCACCGCAATCCGAGCCGGCCAAGCAAGCCGTAATCAATGGTCGGTACGCCACCGAGCGCAGGCTCCCAGCGAAACTGCGGTGCTAATGAAATCTCGCCGACTAAACGCGCCAGCGGGTTCATGCGAACTTCCCAGCCGCCGGCCGGCAACACCATCGTGCGTTGTTGCTCCGTAGAATCGAACATGTCGCCGACCGCCGCGGCTTTGGCACTCGAAATGCGCGTGCCGGCATGCAACGTGAAGTTCTGCAACGGCCCCCAGAGATGCAGCCGCGATACAATATACAAATCGGTCACCGACTCATCTAGTTCAGCGTTGTCGATACTTTCGCGCCGGTTCACGCCAAGGCGAAATGCAACCGCCAGCGCAGGCCAATGCCTTGACGTTGGCAACGGGACTTTGAGTTGTACGCCAACAGCTGGAATCGGTGCTTCGACCCCGGTCGCTCCAACCGCTGAGCTGTTGCGATATTCGATTTGCGCGATATCGCCGAAGCCCACCGCCACCACGCCAGCCGACGTTAACAGGCCAGGTTGTTGCAATAGACTGCCGTCGCCACTGAACGTCACTTGAAATGCGCCAACAACATCGGCAATCGGCATGGCGAACAGCCGCGATGAGGTGAAGCGCTGGGAGAATATTTTGCGTAGGGTCGGTGGCGCGTCGGGACCTATTGCGCCGATGTCAGTTGTCGGCGCAACCGCAGCCGTCGGGGGACTATCCTCAAGGGGGGGCGGGCCTTCCGCAGCACTTACGCCAACAGTCGCAGCGCAGTAGCTAACTGCGAGGACCGAGCTGAACAGCGCCTTCATATTTCCATTCTAAGGTGATAACGGCGCAAAGGTCCAATGGTCCGACCGTAAAAGGTCGGCAAAGTGTGGCAATGGTCACTAAGTGTATGAAATTACGAACGGGCTGCGGGGATCACGCAGTCGAACCGTGCGCCGTGCCACGCTGCTAATTCACCAAGTCGGTCGAATACAACATCGGCTGCCGCGAGGGTTTCGCGGTTATCGCCACCAGTCGTGACCGCGCATGCGTGGGCGCCGATATGCCGCGCAGCTTCGATGTCGTGCACGGTATCGCCGACGACAATTGCGCTGACCCGATCGCGCTCCGCCGCCGGCAGCAAGGCTTTGCCGCGTTCGAGCGCACGGCGCACCAAGGTAGGGCGATGCGGCGAGTCGCAGCCGTATCCACCGAACTCAAAAAAACCAAGCAAGCCAGCTTGGGCCAACTTGATGTCAGCGCCACCCCGCACGTTGCCGGTTGCGATCCCAAGTTTTACACCGGGCAGTTGTTGCAACCACTGCAAACATTCCACCACATCGGGCAGGACCCACAGCGGTTTGCGAGTGAGTTCTTCGTCGAGTAGCAGCAGATAGGCTTCGATAAATGTATCAATTTCGAGTTCACTTGCAGCGCGATTGAGGCGAGCACCAAACACCGCATTGACTAACCAGCGATCGGTTTTGCCACCAAAGGCGATACCGTGTGCTGCGTCAGCGACGCCAAACTGCTGTTGCATGACGCGGTTGATGGCGCGGCGGCCAGCGCCATCGGCGCGCAGCAGGGTGCCGTCAATATCAAACAGATACAACATGTTCATAACTGCCTCCAACGTATCAGATTGCAACCGGTTGCTTGCCCGACGTCAATGCTTACGCACGATCCAGCGTCTTTCGCGCCGTGCGCGGGCCTACGGCTGGGTTTTGACCCAACGCTCAATTACCAACAACAAACCATCAAAAGTATCGCGCATCGCCCAGGCTTTTTCGTGTGGCGAGCTCAGCGTACTTACGCGTAACAGGCCGTCGCCGAACGCACTGCGAATACCCGGGCAGCCGGAATCGTGTTCGTACTTCACGGCGGCACCTTCGTAAATCAGAAAACAGGCTTGGTGATTGCCTTGGTTGTACAGCGGCGCGCCATTTTTGATTGCGCCTTCGATGGCGCCGACAACTTCGACGATTTGTTCGCGCGTACAACCGGTAAGCAGTTTGAGATCGTGAATGGGGATTTTGCGCTCAATGCGGCCGGCTGCGCTGCCCGGGGGGGCATCTGGTGCACGTGTGGCCGCGGCAAACGCTTCCATCGTTGTTGGGGTCGGTTGGGCAAGCAACGGCTTGAGATAGTTGCTTGGCACCGCCAAATTGAGATTTTGGCCAGCGTCGATGATGGCCGTCGTGACGCCGACGACTTCGCCGAATTGATTAAACAGCGGGCCCCCACTTGAGCCTTGTGAAATGGGCGCCGAGATTTGCAGCACGGTGAGCTCAGCGCTCAGTTTGCGCACCGAGCTAATGAGCCCGTTGGATACCGAATAGTCGAGCACGCCGAGTGGATTGCCAATCGCGATAATCGCGTCGCCGGCCGACACGAGGTCGCTGTCGCCGAGGGTCAAGGTCGGCAGTATTTTTATGGGGTCAACGTCCAGCATCACCAAGTCACGATCGGCGTCGAGGGCCGCGATGCGAAGCACTGGCAACACGCTGTCATCTGAAAACCGCACGACAATTTTGGTTTCGCCGACCACGACGTGGAGGTTGGTAACGATCAAGCCCGAGCTTGCAATGACAAAACCAGTGCCAACTTTGTCGGGCCCAGCTTCCACGCGCACAATTGCCGCGGTTGACCGCATCACAATTTCTTTCGGCGTAAATTTTTGCGGTTGCGCTGGTTTGGGCGGTTGCCCACAACTACTCAGGGTGACCGCTGCCATGATCATCACGGCACGCGCGGCCTGTAATCCGCTGCTGCCTCGACGCGAAGATTTCGACGGTACAACCACGCTTCACTGTAGCGCGAAAACTACGGCGTGGGTGTTACGGTTGTGCCGCTTGCTGTCGGGGCCGGCGGCTGCGGGCTCGGCGTTGCAGGTTCGGCCGGCGCCGATGGTGCGGGTGTCGGCCCGCCCATGCCGGCTTTAGGCGTCAAGCGAATATGCCGAACCGATTCACCGGCAGCTTTCGAAAAGCCGGCGGGGTCGCGGTGCGGATTGATGCCCGACTTAATGCCAGCGTCGAGATGTTGGGCAAATAGTTCCATGCGAATGTTGTCCCACGCCGGACACGCGACGGGTCCGGCACTTTCGCAAGCTGCGATTGCACGGTTGGCGTAGTCAAGCGCGAAGCCAAGCTCAAAGCGGTCGAGATAGGCGGCCGATACCGCGCGCAGCGCCTGCCAGCGTACGGGTGATGATTTGTCACGTTCACTTAACGCGCGTGGCATTTCCACGGCCCAGTCGCGGTACCCGCCATCACTCATGTACTGCGAAGCAGTAGCTACCGCTTTGCCGTCCTCGGGATGGGCAATCGAACGAGCTTCCTGCAGCGCTGCACTCACCGTATCGTCGCCGCGCAGCCAACTCGCTGGCGCCGCTTCCATGGTGCGTGGCGGCAAGCCAATGGCAAAAGCCGCAACGCCGACCACTGCGATGTCCACAATACTGACCAGCCGAAGTAGCTTCATTATGGTGAGTCTGACACCTCTACTAGGTGAAAGTTCCGGCCGTGGCGGTGTTTTCTCGCTGTAGCATTTCGCCCCACAACCCCCAGGAT
>JAGPDK010000562.1 GCA_018057605.1 Kofleriaceae bacterium
TCTTTCGCCATCACGCCGCGGTCGACGCCACCGGCCGCGATTACGTAGCGTGGCAATCGGCCACCGCGACCGAGCCGCCCGTCGCTGCGATTGCCATCACCATCGCCGGTGCGTTTCGACATTTGGCACAGCTCGGCAGTGCTGCGCCGACCTCGCCAACCTAGCTGGCGGCCGCTCACCGTCCCGTTGGGTGGCAGCACCGCAGCGCGTACGCGCCGACCTGCGAGGCGCTGCTAGCGCTGCTTCGGATCGGCCAACCACGCACGCGCTTGTTTAAGCGTGGTGGGAAATGCTTTGGCATCGCTGAGATCTTGCACCGCGAGCTTTGCATTGCGCACGGCTTCGTCGTGTTCGCCGCGGCTCCACGCAACTTGCGCGAGCAGAAATTCGTCGCGGCCGCGTTGCGCTGGGTCGGCTTCAGGCTTTTGTTGGCTTGCGACTAGCGGCACCAACAGCTTATACGCAGCATCGTGCTGGTCACGGCCCGCGTAGAGTTCGGCGAGCATGGATCGCGAAGCCGCCAAAAAAGGGCTAGCTGCGCCACCCGCAACGTTGGCCATCACTTGCTCGGCGTGCACGAGCAGCGCCAACGCGCCGTCATTGTCGTCGAGGTTGAGCAAACTCGTTGCGATGTTCACTTCAAGATGCGCCACCGCAGCGCTGTTGCTGCCCAACCGCGCCCGTGCTGCGGCCAAAGCGCGTTGCATGTACTGCAGGCCGCGTTTGTCGTCACCGCGGTTGGTGGCAATCATGCCCAAGTTTTGCAACAACGGAATCAACTTAGGATGCCGTGGCGATTTGGCTTGCAAGATCGCGAGCGCAGCTTCGCCTTTGGCGGCCGATTCTTCCATTGTGCCGATGCCAATCTGGTTGGCCAAAAACACGGCGTAGCGTTGATTATCACGGCCCAGCTGGGTCGTGATGGCAGCGTCGAGCAGCGGCAACTCGGCGATCAGTTCGTCGCGCCGACGTGCATCGAACAACGCAGCGATTAGCGCCTGCTGAACATCAATGCAAAGCACAGGTTCGGCCGGCTTCACCATCGCGCAGTCGTGCAGCAGCGCACGCAACGGGGCAATCGCGTCAGCGCTACGGCCGCGATGAATCGCGATGGTTTGGGCCGTGAGTTCAACGCGCAATTGCATGGCGCGCGGTTGCTCGGACGCGGCTGCGCGCGCCAACCCTAACGCGCGGTCGGTTTCCGTCGACGCGCCAAGATCGTTTTGCACAATCGTATTGATGTAATGGCTACGGGCGAGGGCTGCGCGATTATTGCTGCGGGTAGCAACTTCGATCGCTTCGTCGAGCGCGGCTCGGGCCGCTGGCATATCGCCCGCACCTTCCGCGATGGCTGCGCGTTGATTCAGTGCTTCGGCCAGCAGCGGTGGATAGCCCAGCGCTCGAACGCGCGTCAGCAGCGCGGTTTGGTCGGCCAACACCGCGACGGCTCAAGCTTCGGTCAAAGGCGCGTTTCGCCAAATCTTCGCGAAAGGCAGAACTGACGGATTGCAAGCCACGATCGGCCAAAGGGTCGAACCCCGGCTGACGGGGCGCATGACTAGGCAGAAGGAGAATGATTCCCTATTTGGTTGGCGCCCGCACGATTCGTCAAAGGTCTGTCATGAATCATCACGTACTGCTTACGGGTTTGCATGTCCTTACCCGGCCACGTCGCCGCGTAGGCGCGTAGCGCTGCGGCTCCTGCAGGAAAATCGGCGCCATTGATGCGGCAATCGGCAGCCGTTTCCCCTGACTGCCAGCGTGCAGCAAATAAGCGAATTCCAAAAACGTCATGGCTATCGATAAGTCCACGCAAAGTTGGCAAGACTTGACTAAACAAACAACAAGGACAACCCGCCTCGTGTCCATTCTCAATAGCCGGACCTGCGTTGCCAAAGATGCCCAAAACCGGGCCAAGTATTGCCCGACGTTTGTCGCCGTGGGTCGCCAGCGACGAAGGCCATTCAAGCGCATGTAGTTCAAGATCAACTGCGCGTAGCGCATTGATAAACACGGGCAAGTCGCCTTGCGCCCACACTGCAAATGCCTCGCTGAGGGCGGCTTGCATTGTTGTGCCGATGCAATGTTGCCACTCGAAGATGCCTGGCGTCGAAAAGGACGGATGGGACACTTCAATCGTCGAGGACACCGCGACATCACCATCGGCGCGCGGTGTCATCGACACCAACAGTGGCGCTAACGACAAACCATTGGCCGCGCACAGCTTGTCACCTTCACGAACGCAGGGGCCAAGGGTTGGCATCACTGCAGCTTCCAACGAACTGACTAAGTCAACATACTCGGTCCCTTCGCGTGCGCCGGAGAATGCGACCTCGACTTGCGCAAATTGTCCTACGTTTGGAAAATCAGCGAAATTGGGCAGTGCACTGGGCGCAGAAGAAGTTGACGCTTTTGAATCTGCCGCTGTTCGGCCAAGCCATCTCTTGATCCAACTCATTTCGGTGACTTCTTACTATACGCATCACAGGAATGTGCAACCCAAAACATCAGTGCGTAGCGCCGGTGGTATCGTTTTCCAGGACACACAAAGACGGTGCCCCAGCCGTGTCACCTATGTGCTTAGGCTGCTTTGTCACTTGTGTACCTAGGCGGCACCCTTGCCGACGCTGTTAAAAAAATGCGCCGGCGATGTACGATTTCATGAAAGATTGCACTCGCCAGGTTGTAGTAACCAGTATGACTTCTCGGATTTGTATCGTTTTGATGTTTTGTGCTACGGCCTGCGCGAACACTCGGGTTTCGAAAGCGCGGTTTGTGGCGCGGTCGCCGGCAGGCGGCACTGTCGCGACGCCCAGCGCGGAAGAAGGCATGGACGATGCCAATGAAATGATTACGGCGCACTGCGGCCGTGGCGGGCATGCAATCGCCTACGAAGGTGAAGCGATTGTCGGCGCTACTGTGGTCGCCGAGCGGGCCAATAGCGTCGATGCGCAAACCAACATCGTCGCGGGCCAAGTGCAAGGACACGACAGTACCAGGACCGTAGTTGCCACCGGTTCGCGCTGGCAAATGCAGTACACGTGCAATGACCCAAGCACCGTCAACATGGGGCTGATCACGCGCACGCGGGTCGAGCCAACGCAAGTGACATGGGGCGTCAATAGCTTCGCGGGCGTCGCCTCAGTGCCGGAGACCGGCGACGCGCCTACGGAGGGATATCGTCGCGGCCACCCGATCTTCGGACTGTCGGCTTCGGTTGGTTATCGGTTGGGACCACAACTAGCCCTCAGCGTCGGTGCCGGATTATATTTTACAGAGCGGACCTCAGTTTATACCCGCACCGACAATCCGCCTACTTACTTCCAATCGACCCAGGAACTACAAATCGTTCAAGGCTTCGTCAGCGGAAAATATTATGCCTCGCAACGTATAAGCCTCACCTTGCAAGCGGGCGTAAGCGACAGCGGCCCCATTATCAATATCGCAGCTGGCTACAACTTGCTCGACTTGTCATTCGGCAAACGACTCGAAGTAGGCGTTGGATTCCTTGCCGAAATGCCAGATCGCATACTTGCGCCAGGCCTAATGATTGGCGTTAACTAGTTGCATTGCACCGATGCTGCAACGTATGCACACGCTCGTGCTTTCACCAGTGAACGCTGGCCAAACCGCCGGACTTCCACGTGCCGAGGTTGAATCCATCGAAGTGCTGTACACGCGCTATCGGCAGCATGTG
>JAGPDK010000563.1 GCA_018057605.1 Kofleriaceae bacterium
GCGCAAGCTCATCGCGTGGATTGAGCGCGACGCGTAGATACGAAATGAGATCTTTGACTTCTTTGCGGTCAAAGAACTGCTGGCCGCCGTACATGGTGTAAGGCACGTCATGGCCACGCAATTCTTCTTCGAGAATTTTGGCTTGGATGTTGGAGCGATACATAATCGCAATGTCGCTCCAGCGCCGGCCGTCTTTGACTAACGATACAATCTCGCGCGCCACCCATTTGGCTTCATCTTCTACCGTCGGAGCCACAGCGTGGGTAATAATTTCCCCGGTTGACAGGGTTGACCACAATTCTTTGCCGTGGCGTTTGGTGTTGTTGGCAATCACGGCGTTCGCGGCCGCCAAAATCGTCCGGGTCGAGCGGTAGTTTTGTTCTAGCTTGACAACTTTGGCGCCGGGAAACATTTGCGCGAAATTCAAAATATTGGTGGGGTCGGCACCGCGCCAACTGTAAATGGATTGATCGTCGTCGCCGACCACGGCCAAGTTGCCATGATTGCGGACCAAGGCTTTGACCATCATCAACTGGGCTTTGTTGGTGTCTTGGTATTCGTCGACCATAACGTATTGAAACTTTTCGGCCCAGCGATCGCCTACTGCCGACACGCGATCAAACAAGCGCACCGGTTCGATGATCAAATCGTCGAAGTCAAACGCTGCGCATGACCGCAGCATTTCTTGATACTTGGGATACACCTCAGCGGTGATGCCATCGTATTCATCGGATGGATTCGCTTTGAATTCTTCAGGGGCGATGAAGGCATTTTTCGCTAACGAGATGCGCGACATGACCGCTTTGGGATCAAACCGGCGCTCACCATCGCGACCAATGTCGCGCACCGCCCGCATCGCTTCACGTAGCGCGCCCATTTGATCCGACGCATCGTAAATTGCGAAGCCACGCGGCATGCCCAGGGCTTTGCGCTCGGTGCGTAAGATCTGCAAGCCCAGCGCGTGAAATGTACCGATGGTAAGTTGCTTGGCAATTTTGGCGTCACCCAAGACATGCGCAATCCGTTCGCGCATTTCTTCGGCGGCTTTGTTGGTAAACGTCACTGCGCAAATCGCGGTTGGCGGAATACCCTTGCTCAATAAATGGGCAATGCGAAAAATAATGACCCGGGTTTTACCTGAACCAGCGCCAGCCAACACCAGCATGGGGCCGCCGCCATGACTCGCTGCCGCCCGTTGCGGTTCATTGAGTTTGGATAGGTCAACCACAGCGTCGCGACGCTACGGAAATGCAAGCGACCCGTCAAGGCTACACCGAGCTACTAGCCAAATATTGGTGAATATCTCGGTCAGATCGCCACGGCTTGTGCGAACCGCACTTGAACCAGCTATGCTAGCGTCGTGGCGGCGCGCTACGAAACATTACTGCGTGAGTTGCGGGTGCGTTACCCGGGGTTTCGCGTTGTGAAAAAGCGTGATTCGTTCTTGCATCGTGCCATTCACTACGCGCTGGTTGGGCTGACGTTTGGCCAGATGCGCAGCTATTTGGATTCGTTTCAGACCACCATCGGCAAAACCGTCTACGTCACGGCAGGTTGGGACGATTTGACCGACGACGAACGCTACGTCACCATGCGCCACGAAGCGATTCACCTAGCGCAATTTCGAACGTTTACCCTGCCTGGCATGGCCGTGCTGTACGTGTTGCTGCCGCTGCCCATGGGGGTAGCCTGGTTTCGCGCGTACTTTGAAAAGCAAGCGTACGCTGAGTCGGTGCGCGCTGCCGCCGAGGTGTGGGGCATCGAATACGCTGCGTCGTCGTCGTACCGCGCTTACATTCTGGCGCAATTTTCCAGCGCTGCGTATGGCTGGATGTGGCCGTTCCCAGCGTCGATGAATCGCTGGTACGATGGTGTGTTGGCACAGGTTACCGCTGAGTTGGCCACTTCGTAGCGGCAACAAAAGCATGAGCGATATCGCCGCGTCGATTTGCCAAGCGCATGCCGCCAAGCGGAAATTCTTGCGGCAGCGGTGCCTGCTCGGGCGGCGACGGTGGTTCGGCCTCTGGCACTGACACCGGCGGAAATTCTTGCGGCGGCGGGGCTTGCTCGGGCGGTGGTGGTGCTTCTTCAGGCGGCGGGGGTGGTTGAATTGGTTCGGGATCGCCTGGGCCGTGGCAGTCGAGCGGATGCGGCAATTGCAACCATGCCGCGGGTTCTGTTACCATGGTCGGCTGCGAAGCTAACGCCTGAGCGACCCAACGCTGCAGGCTTGCATGGCTCAGCTCCAACGCTGCGGCCACTTCCCGAACATCGCGTCCGTCTTCGAGCACGCGTGCAATCGCTGCACGCTTAACTTCGATAGAAAACACGCGATGGCCACATTGCCGTGGCAGCCGTCGATGCAGTTCTTCGACGATCGAGCCGCAGGCAAGCGCTTCATCGTTTTGGGTATCTACGATACACATTGGCTGGTATGGCGCTGTTGTATAGTGACGCGCGTGACGCGCAGCGGCGGTGTGCGTGCGGTATAAAAAAAGTTCGGCGACATAAGCTTCCGCTGCCGGCGCCTCGGTTGGTTGCAACGTGAGCGTTATAGAGTTCATATCGATCGTCTCCCGCCACGGCGAATGGCTTCGTTGCGTTCGCGCTTGGCACGTCGTGACAACCCCAGTATCAAACCTAACGCGGCGACCGCACCCACCGCCGCGGCCACGGCCGGCCCTGCAACCGACCAGAGTAGTGCGACCGCAAAGCCGACGATCAAGGTTCCCATGATCGTCGCCCCGACAATGTCATGCGGCACGCCGTCCGGTGAACGCGGCAAACTACTGATCACCCGATAGCGTCGCGGTTTCACAATTGGTCCTTGGCGCATAGCGACTGCACGATGTGCATTTGCACCGCCGAGAATGATCGGGTTTCTTGGGGGAGGTGAAGGTCAGGTACGATTTCCTGGAGTAACCGCAGCATTTCAGCGCGACTCTGCGGCGTAATGCGCGCCATTGTTTGAGCGGTTGGTTTCAACATCCAAAGAAGAAGAGCAAGTCTGGGGCCAGCTTCGCTGGCTGTGAAAACTGTCAGGCGCTTCGTCGCAAGGCCCGGCCTGTGCGCTCCTGCCTCAGGGGGGCCGCACCGGCGCAGTGGCGCACCATGCGCATCGTGATCGTCGCACCACAGATGGCCCTGCTGTGCTGGCTGCGCCATTCGCATCGAAAGTTGATGGCGGTGGTTATGCGTGGTGGGCATGGTCAACGTCCGCACGCAATGCTCAAACTTGCCAGTGACAGCAAGATTGGCCGTTATCAACTTGCATCGCCGTCAGGCGTGGGTGCGATGCGCGTGGTGTACCAAGTGCTTGAGCCTGCTGTAGACCTCCGCCGGGCCAGCAATATCGTGGCGCGCCAGCCCCAGTTCCGGTATCTATCGGTATCTATGGACCTTCCCAACCTTTGCAGCTAGATTCCTCGATTGTGACGAACACGTCGGCAGCTGATCCTATTGTCGGTATTGACCTCGGCACATCCAATTGCGTTGTTGCATATTGCGACGATACTGGTCACGCGCGGACGTTGGTTGATCCGGCTGGCTACAAAGTCCATCCGTCGATTGTGTCGTTTCATCCCAACGGCGCGGTGGTGGTGGGTGCCCATGCCAAGCAGCGGCGAATTATCGATCCGCAAAACACGGTGTATTCGGTCAAGCGGTTCATTGGCCGGAGTTATGCGTCGCCGGAA
>JAGPDK010000102.1 GCA_018057605.1 Kofleriaceae bacterium
GTGCATCGAGCCGGCCGTCGACGGACGCGCGATGCTGTCGCTCGCATCCTCGTAACGGAAGGCCAGCGCGCGCGGTGCATCCGTCGCCGCAGCGGCCCTCTCGTCGCGCAAGCGGTACGGATTGCAAGCCGAGGGCGACGGTGAGTTGCGTTTGCACGGCGTGGCAGAGGCTTGGCTTTGGGCGCCTTCCGCTATGCAAGCCGAGGCTGAGCGGAGTAGGCTGCAATACATGGTGCAATCGCCGGCCACAAAAGACTCGGTTGCTGTGACCGCATCAAGTGCCGCGGCGACGGGAATCGTCGAGGGCAAGGTGGCAGCGGCGCCGATGAGGACGGCGGAGGGGCTGCACGGTAGCCGGACGCATCGCTTCAAAGTTGCGGCGCTTTCCCTCGGTGCGATTTTTGCGGTGTACATGTTGCTGACTGGGCGGGAACCGCCGTGGGGCGACGCGCGCATCATGTACGAGGTCTCCGAAAATATTACGCAGGGGCGGATTTCGGTTGGCACTGAATGGCCGCCGATGAGTCACGTTGGTGCAGATGGCCGGATTTATAGCCAGTACGCATTGTTGCCGTCGTTGCTGCATCTGCCTGGTGCTGCGTTGGGGTCGGCGTTTCGTGGCGCAGGTATTCATCGTGTGGTCACCTCGCACCTTGCGCCAGCGTTTGCCGCTGCACTGACGGTGGTGTTGTTTCTACTAACGGCGCAAACGTTTTGTTCGCGCCGGGCCAGTCGGGCCGCTGCGGCAGTGTTGGCGTTGGGCTCGCTGCTGTTTGTCTACGCACGTTATCCGATGAGTGAAGCGCTGCAGGCTGCGACGGTGATGGGCATGCTAGGCGCCGCGTTGCGCAGTCGCTCCACGCCAACGTTCGCGGTGGGCATCGGATTTGGCGCGTGGTGTGGCGCCGTGGTGAATACCAAAAGTGTGTTGTTGCTGTCGGTGCTGGGACTTGGTGCGGTGGTGCTGTGGCTACTGCGCCGCAACCAGCAGCCGATGCGCCGCTGGTGTGTCGGTGTGCTCGTCGGTGGTTTGCCGTTTCTGGTTTTGTTTGGTTGGTACAACACGGCGCGTTGGGGCGCACCGTGGAGCACCGGGTACGGCGAAACCTTGGGCATGATGTCGGAACATCCGTGGGCTGGCTTGTTGGGGCTGTTGGTGTCGCCGGGCAAAGGGTTGCTGTGGTTTAGCCCTGCGGTGATCGTTGCTGTGCTGGGCCTGCGTCGCATGGTGCAAACCCATGGCGATGTTGTGCGTATGATTGTTGCTATCGTCATTCCGCCACTACTTTTTTATTCGGGTTTTCTGTCGTGGTCGGGCGATTATGCGTGGGGGCCGCGCTACCTGGTTTTTGCGATGGCGCCGTTGTATTTGGGCGTGGCGTACTTTTTTGATAGTCAGCCCACGCGGCTCGCGCGCTGGCTGGTTCGCGGCATCATCGCTGTATCGGTGGTGGTTCAGCTCCTCGGTGCAGCGGTGTTTTGGGATCATTGGATCCGCATCGCGCGCAAAGCCAATATCGAATGGCTAGGCCAACCCAACCGCACCGGTGCTGCAATCGCGGAAAAAGGCCGCGGTCATTGCGACTCGTGTTTTGAAGATATGCATGCGCATCAGTGGCTACCGCCATTTTCGCCGCTGCTTGGCCAACGTTGGTTGGTGCAGTCGCTGTTGACCAATGCTTCCTGGGCGCAAGCCGAAGCCGACGCGCCGTGGCGCCGCTACACCAAAAATCGGCTGCAGACGCCGAAGGCGGAATTTGACCAAATCCGCGTTGATTGGTGGCCGTTGGCGGTAAGGCCAGGGTCGGTTTGGCAGGCCAGGGTACTGGGCTGGTTAGGCTTGTGGCTGGTGCTCGGAGGGCTGTGCAGTTGGCGTTTGTGGCGGTTGCGGCGCGCGGCCCCCGCCGTCAGTTAGTTGGCTGGCCTCGATTGGGCTGCAAGGCCGGGCAGAGTGGTTGCTCAGAGTTGACCTACGCCGTCGATAACGCTATGAAAACGTTATGGCGAAGCGACGACTTGGCGGCATGCTCAAAAGTCCACGGTGGTGGGCTGGCGCAGCACGACCATTTCGATCGGTCGCGCCATCACTAGGACTATCACCAGGACCACTGGCAATCGCGCTGCTGCTGAGCGGCGGCGTGTCAGCGTGTCGGCGTAACAATGGCGTGCCCGATAAAAAGTTGGGCGGGCTGGTCGTCGCACCGGTCTTGGCCGAAAAGCCGATTTCACTTGATGCTGCAGCGAAGAGTTCTGCCGAGCTATTGCGTGTCGTGAGCCAACCGCTGACCGCAGGCAAAGGCGCATTGCCATCGCATCGGGTGGTGATGACGAATTCGAATATCGTCGAAGAAGCCAGCAAGTTGATCGAGAAGCTCGACGAGCAAACCGCGATCGAAGTGGCCGATGCCGGCCGCTGGCACGCAACGTATACCAACAGCGGCGACAACGGCCGCGAAGCAATCTTCGACGGCAACGAGCTTTTTTTGCGACCGCGCTACATGGGCTGGCATGGCCGGCCGCCCAACGATGTCGATGAACCGGCGCAGATGCTGGCCAGTTATGATCACGTGATCGCAGCCAACTGGGAGCTGTTGATGCCAGGTGCCGAGTTGACCGACCAAGGTGTTGTGCAGTTCGCAGGCCGCGCGGCGCGCAAACTCACGGTGAAATTAGCGCCAACTAGCCAGCCGGCGGGCAAAGAAACGCTGCCGCAGCGAGCCTGGCGCACCACGAGGAAAGTTACGGCCGTCGATGGTGAATTTGTTTTTGACGCTGAAACCACGCGGCTGCTTGCTGCCAAATTGAACGGCGCAATCGAGTTTAGCCGCGATGGCCGGCAGTTTGTGATGCGCATTAGCAGCACCCGCACCGTCGAAGGCGTCGGCACTGCGATCGCGGTTGCGGCGCCGCCTGCCACCGAGGTTGTTGCCACGCCTGAACGTATGCGCGAAGCCGACGAACGCGATGCATTGCTCGACGGAATTGCGCCACCGAGTCGGCGACCAACGGCGCCAGCGGTTTCAGGTGATCCGCCGGTGCCGGCGCTGCCGATAGCCCCGAAGTCCAAAGATCAACCGCAAGGCAAAAGCCCGCTATGAGTTCGCTTGCTACGCGACGGGATTATTTGGCGCGGCATCGCAAGGCGATCATCGCCCGCTCGATTGCCGGCACTATAGCTTCGACGCTGCCGTTGCCGTTTCTCGACGACTGGACCTACGCAGCGGTGCTCGGCGCTGGCTACAAGCGCATCGCTGCAGATTATCAAATCGACCTCGATGAAACTGCGATTAAGAATTTAGTCCATGGGCGGGCTGAGCCATTAGCATGGCACCAACTGGCGGCGAGTTCGATCGGTCTGCGCATTGCTGGCCGCACCGCCCGACGCATGCTGGTGGTGCTGGCAACTGCGCGTGGTGCAAGCAATGCGCAACGTACGTTCCTGACCATGACGTTATTTGATCATTACTGCGCCAAACTGCATGTGGGCCTTGGCCTCGACGGCGACCGAGCGTTGGCGTTGCGCGACGAGATCGGTCGAGCCATTACCGCGACGCCGGGCGCGCTGGCGTTTCATCCGTTTCGGCGTGGCGCGTTGGCTGCTGTCCGTGCAGTTGCGCGGGCGCCTCTTGAGTTGGCGGATATGGCATCGGCGGGCGCGATTCGCCGATTATTGTCGCGTGGTGACAAGGTGGCGGAAGCGGAAGTGCTCAGTGAACTAGACCAGGCCGTTGAATCCCAGCTCGCGCAAAAAAAATCATTTTTGGCGCGTTCGGTGGCATCTGTTGAAGCGCAACTGTCGGCGGAAGCGAATCCATTTCTCGACGCTGTGATCGACAGTTTCGAACGTCGGTGGCGAGCCCGCGTCGCTGCCAATGTTGATTGATTAGGATTGATAAGGCCGCACCATGACTACGTTGTCGGATTTTTCAACTACTCATCCCAATCGCGTGGCGCTAGCCGCAGCGAAACGCATCGTGGTGAAAATTGGCTCGCGGTTGATTGCGGAGAGCCCCGCGGGCCGGCCGGCCGGCATTGCGGACCAAGTTGTCGCGTTACAACAATCGGGTCACGAAGTGATCGTGGTTAGTTCGGGCGCCATCGCGCTGGGGATTCGGCGGTTGCGGCTGCCGGCGCGGCCAGCCGATTTGCCTGGCCTGCAAGCGGCGGCTGCCGTTGGGCAGAGCCGGTTGATGCAAGCCTGGGAGCATGCATTTAGCGCACACGACCGAGCGATTGGCCAAGTGTTGCTGACCCACGATGATTTAGGCGATCGTCGACGATTTTTGTCGGCGCGGTTAACGCTACGCGCGCTGCTGGATCAAGGCGTGGTGCCGATCATCAATGAAAACGACACGGTGGCCACTGATGAGATCAAGTTCGGCGACAACGATCAACTCGCGGCGTTGGTGTGCAATTTGGTGTCGGCCGATTTGTTGATCATCTTGACCGACGTCGAAGGTGTGCGTGACGTCAACGGCGTACGCATGCCGGTGGTGATGGATATTGAACGTGAAGCGGCACCAGTCGCAGGCGGCAGCAGCAAAGATGGCGTCGGTTCGGGCGGCATGGCGTCCAAAGTAGCGTCGGCGCGTATTGTCACGCGCACGGGCATACCGGCAGTGGTTGCGCCGGGCCGCGAGCCGCGCGTGTTGATCGATGTTTGCGCGGGCCATGATGTGGGTACTTTGTTTGTGCCAGGCGACGGCGTGTTGTCGAGCCGCAAACATTGGATCGCGTACGGCGCCAAGCCGGCAGGCAAAGTTGTCGTCGATGCAGGCGCTGGGCGCGCCATGGCCACCCAAGGCAAGAGCTTATTGCCGGCCGGTATTTGTGCGGTCGAAGGTGATTTTGGCGCGGGCGATACGGTGGCTGTGTTTGATGAACAAGGCCGCGAAATTGCGCGCGGCTTGGTGGCCTATGGCGCTAGTGATTTGCGCAAGATCCAACGCTTGCAATCAGCGGCTATCGAGGCGACCTTGGGCTACAAGAGCCTCGATGAAGCGATCCACCGTGATGATTTGGTTGTGCTGTGAGTAATCCAGTTGGCGTTGTCGTCGCAAGTGCGGTCACGGATGCTGCCGCTGTCGTCGAATCGCAAACGCTACGGGCGAGCGTAATGGCGATTGCCCGCGCTGCTAAACAGGCATCTCGCGTGGTCGCCAAAGCATCAACGGCGACCCGGCGGCAGGCGCTGCTGGCAATCGCCGACGAGATCGTGGCGCGCCGCGATGAAATTTTAGCTGCTAATGCACGCGACCTCGACGCTGCCAGAGCCGCGGGCATGGCAGTCGCGATGCAAGATCGGTTGATGCTTGATGCCGTGCGAATTGCAGGCCTGGCCCAAGCGGTGCGCACCGTGAGCCAAGCGCCGGATCTGGTGGGGCGGATCGAACGCACCGAAACGTTACCGTCGGGGCTTGAGCTTGCGCGCATGCGAATTCCGCTTGGCGTCATCGCGATGATCTATGAAGCGCGACCAGGCGTGACCACCGACGCTGCAGCGTTATGTTTGTGGTCGGGCAACGCCTGTTTATTGCGTGGCGGTTCCGAAGCGTTTCATTCGAATGCGGCCTTAGGCGCAGCGGTTGCAGCCGGCTTGGCGAGTGCAGGGCTACCGGCAGCGGCCGTGCAAATTGTGCCGTTCACCGACCGAGCGGCGATAGCCGAACTGGTCAAGCTCGAAGACTTGGTGGATTTGGTGATTCCGCGTGGCGGTGAAGGCTTGATCCGCTTCGTCGCTGAGCACGCTCGGGTGCCGGTGATCAAACACTACAAAGGTGTTTGCCATATTTTTGTGCACGCGGCGGCTGATGTCGCAATGGCGCTCAACATTATCGATAACGCCAAGACCCAACGGCCAGGGGTGTGCAATGCGGTCGAAACCGTGCTCATTGATCGGGCCATTGCCGAAAGTTTCGTTCCGGCGCTGGTGGCTCGGCTGGGGGCACGGGTCGAGCTGCGCGCCGATGATGAATTTCGCCGGCTGGCCGGTGCTGGCGCTGCCAACATCCGCGCAGCCGAAGAAGCCGACTGGTTTGCCGAGTATCTTGACCTCATCCTCGCGGTGCGCATCGTCGACGGTATCGACGGTGCGATCGCACATATTGAG
Source organism: Kofleriaceae bacterium (assembly GCA_018057605.1). Taxonomy (GTDB): domain Bacteria; phylum Myxococcota_A; class Polyangia; order Haliangiales; family Haliangiaceae; genus JABFXX01. The sequence goes on from JAGPDK010000102.1 coordinate 6,110, forward strand.
GCCTATGCATCGGATCATACCGAATCGATCATCACGGCCGACCCAGTGGCGGCCGACCGGTTTATTCGTGAAGTGCAGTCATCCACGGTCATGGTCAACGCCTCGACCCGCTTTGCCGATGGCGGTGAGCTAGGCCTAGGCGCCGAAATCGGCATTTCCACCACAAAAATACATGCCTACGGCCCGATGGGTGCTGAAGGTTTGACCACGACAAAATTCGTAGTCCGTGGTAACGGACAGGTGCGCTCGTAACGTCAGCAAGGCTCAGAATGACTCCTAGTAAGACCAAACCATCCAAGTCAGCACCAGCACGTCGTGGCAAACCTCCTGCCAAAACCGAGCGGGTCAAAACCGCCAAGCCGGACAAGCCACGGTCGCGTGCTACCGCTGTGCTCGCTGACAAGCCAAGCAAGGCTGAAAAAGCTGAAAAAGCCGCCAAGAACGCGGCGGGCCTTGATGGTTCGTTGCGTGCGTTAGCGTTTGCGCTTGAGAAAAAAGCGCTGGAGCCAGTGCTGCTCGATGTGCGCGAGTTGTGCTCGTTTTGTAACTATCAGTTGGTGTTGTCGGGCAAGACCGATCGGCAAATTGATGCCATCGCGGATGGCATCGCGGCGGGGCTCAAAAGCGAAGGCATTCGTCCGCTGAGTACCGAAGCGACGCGTGGTGGCCAGTGGGCCTTGCTCGACTACGGCGATTTTGTCGTGCATGTGTTTGTGCATTCTGTGCGCGAACACTACGACCTCGAAGGCCTGTGGAACGATGCAGCGCGGGTTGCCATTGATGTCCCAGCCGAAGCGCTGATCCCGATCTCTGAACAGTACTCGTAAATGGCGGGTCGGGGCACGGTTGGTGGCAGGCCACAATGAAGGTGACGCTCGCGGTCATCGGCCGGCTCAAAGAGGCCTACTTCGTTGCTGCCGAAGCCGAATACATCAAGCGGCTGCGGCCGTATTGCACGATGAACGTCGTCGAATACAAAGACGAAGCGGCGTTAACTGCAGCGATACCAAGCAATGCCTGGCTGCTGGTCTTCGACGAGCGCGGCCGCTCAATGCCGAGCACGGCATTTGCTCGCGATATTTTAGCCCAGGCTGAATCTCACGGCGCTGGTGCGCCGTTGTGGTTTGTCATCGGTGGTGCCGATGGCCACAGCGACGCCATGCGGGCCCGCGCTCGCAAGTTACTCAGCTTTGGTGAGTTCACCATCGCCCATCGCTTGGTGCGCTTGCTGGTGCTTGAGCAAATCTATCGTGGCTTTCGCATCGTGCGCGGTGAACCGTATCATCGCGATTAGCGCTGGACAAAAACCAAGGGCAGGTACCCGGACTCATCAGCGCAATCTGCACGCTGCCGTGAGACAAAGCGCGCCAACTGTGGCATCGCTGCGGGCATGGCCACCCTGCAACTTGCCACCCCCCCGCCGAGCCCATGGCGCTTCGCTACCAATCGCTACCGCGCAGGTGGCTTGCTGTTGATTGTCCTCGCGGTAGCCTGCAACAAGCCCGCGCAGCATGCTGGCAGCCAACGCAAGGATGAGCACTCTGCGCTGCCTGCTGCTGCCGCGCCTGTTGTCGCTAACGACAACGAATCGGAGGCTGCGGCCCAAGCGCGCGTCGCGCTCTACCAGCAAGTCTGCACGGGCGGGGACATGGGAGGCTGTTCCAATCTTGGCCTGATGTATGACGACGGCACCGGCGTGCCCAAAGACGCCACAAAAGCCGTCGCGCTCTACCGGCAAGCCTGCACAGGCGGGAACATGGATGGCTGTTTCAATCTTGGCGTGATGTATAAGCACGGCACCGGCGTGCCCAAGGACGCCACAAAAGCCGTCGCGCTCTACCAGCAAGCCTGCACGGGCGGGATCATGAAAGGCTGTTTCAATTTTGGCGTTTCGTACGCGCAGGGCACCGGCGTGCCCCAGGACGCCACAAAAGCCGTCGTGCTCTACCAGCAAGCCTGCACAGGCGAGAACATGGATGGCTGTTTCAATCTTGGCGTGATGTATGACGACGGTACCGGCGTGTCCAAAGACGCCACAAAAGCCGCGGCGCTCTACCAGCAAGCCTGCAAAGGTGGGGACATGGGAGGCTGTTTCAATCTTGGCGCGATGTATAAGCACGGCACCGGCGTGCCCAAGGACGCCACAAAAGCCGTCGCGCTCTACCAGCAAGCCTGCACAGGCGGGATCATGAAAGGCTGTGCCAATCTTGGCCTGATGTATGACGACGGCACCGGCGTGCCCAAAGACGCTACAAAAGCCGCGGCGCTCTACCAGCAAGCCTGCAAAGGTGGGGACATGGGAGGCTGTTTCAATCTTGGCGTGATGTATGACATCGGTACCGGCGTGCCCCAGAACGCCACAAAAGCTGCCGCGCTCTACCAGCAAGCCTGCACAGGCGGGTACATGGATGGCTGTTTCAATTTTGGCGTTTCGTACGCGCACGGCACCGGGGTGCCCAAAGACGCCACAAAAGCCGCCGCGCTCTACCGGCAAGCCTGCGCAGGTGGATTTGTGCAAGCGTGTAACCCGTAGGCAAAAAAACTTTTTGTTTGAATGGGGTGTGCGTAGCCGATGCCGCGCGCAACCCAACGTGCCAGTGAGTGCCAAGGCGTGCGAGGGGCTGACCGTTGTCGAGCTACGTCACGGCGGACCTGCTGCTGGTTTGCGCCAACGTCCGGGTACCGGACAAAGCAGGTGCGGCGACAATTCGAAGCCTAATGCACGTCCGGGTTTCCGGTGGCGACCGCAGCGGGTATCGCGGCGTCGCCGGGTTGTGCAGTACGCACCAGCGGCCAGCGGTCTGCGGCCGGCGCGCCTCCCCGCAATCTGCACGCTGGGGCGAGACAAAGCGCGCCAAATGTGGCATCGCTGCGGGCATGGCCACCCTGCAACTTGCCACCCGCCCGCCGAGCCAAAGGCGTTTCGCTACCAATCGCTACCGCGCAGGTGGTTTGCTGCTGATTGTCCTCGCGGTAGCCTGCAAAAAGCCTGCGCAGGATACAGCCAGCCAACGCACGGATGTGTCTCCTGCGCTGTCTGTCGTTGCCGCGCCTGTAGCCGCCGGCAGCAATGAATCGGAGGCTGCCGCCCAAGCGCGCGATGCGACCTACCAACAAGCCTGCAAAGGTGGGGACATGGTGAGCTGTACCAATCTTGGCGTTCTGTATGAACAAGGTATCGGCGTGCCCAAGGACGCCACAAAAGCCGCCGCGCTCTTCGAGCAAGCCTGCAAAGGTGGGGACATGGTGGGCTGCGCCAATCTTGGCATTTTGCATGCGGACGGCACCGGCGTGCCCAAGGACGCCACCAAAGCCGCCGCGCTCTTCCAGCAAGCGTGCGCGGGTGGATTAGCGCAAGCGTGCAATCGGTAGGCAAAAAAATTCTCTGTTTGAATGGGGCGTGCGTAGACGAGAACGCAAACCCAACCCAACGTGCCGGTGAGTGCCAAGGCGTGCAAGGGGCTGACCGTTGCAAATCTGCGCCACCATGGAACCGCTGCCTATTCCGCCAACGTCCGGTTACCGGACAAATCAAGTGCGGGGGCAGATCGAATCCCTGTGCATGTACCCATTCCCTGTGATTAACCGGAGGCCACGTAGATTGCGCGTAACCTCTGCGCGCTTCGCTCATCCTAATCGGCGTTTTTCACCTACGGCAGCCGCGCCGACACCTGGGAGTACAACAGCACCAACTGGCTGCAACGCCTCCCTGCCGTCTCACCAGACGTTGCTGTACGAAGGCGGTGGCCGAGTTGAAGGCAATGGCGACAATGGCTGGGAATTTTCGATCATCGCAATCGGCGCATTGCGGCTCAACCGGGACCAGCGCTGAACAACGAAGGGGCACGACATGGTTTCGCGGCGCTGGGCATCACGGCCAACACCAACGCGCCAAAATGGACCGGCGAACCGATCGACTATCTGCGGTGTATTGACTCGTTGGTGTGATGCGTGGCGGCCTGGCATGCCGCGAACATTAGGGATTGACGTTTTGTTAGCTGTGCGAAATGCGCAGCGGGCCTTGTTTTATCGTTTTCTTGCGTCTTTCATTGCGCGATCGATTTCGCGCTTGTCGTCAGCTTCGCGCTTGGCATCACGTTTGTCGTGTTGCTTCTTGTGCGTCACCAAGCCGAGTTCAACTTTGATCCGGCCTTCTTTAATGTACAGCTGCAATGGAATCAGGGTGTAGCCGCGCTGCTGGGTCTTCACGCCAAGCTTAAGAATTTCGGCTTTGTGCAACAAGAGCTTTCGGGTGCGACCGGTGTCGTGGCCAAATCGATTGGCCCAGGCGTATTCGTTGATGGTGATGCCATGCAGCCAGGCTTCGCCTTTGCGAATTTCGACCCAGCCATCGGGAATGGTGGTGCGCGCTTCACGCAACGACTTCACTTCGGAGCCGACCAGTACCAGCCCGGCTTCCAAGCGCTCATGAATCACGAAATCGTGATGCGCTTTGCGATTGGTCGCGACGACCTTTATGCCTTCAGGCTTTTTCACCGTGCTCACACAGTAGCAGATTGCATCGAATTGGCATGCGCCTAAACCCCACATTTACATTGTGGGATGTCCGTAAGATATTTAAATTACGAGCTAATCTGAAGATCACCGGATCACTGCGCTCGCCGTAGACCGAACCGTTTATAGCTGCGTTTGACTAGCTACGAACAGCGCGCAGACCCAAATGGCGGTCGCGCCGCTGTCGCCACGGAGGCCTTATGCGTCGGTTATTATCATCTATTGCTGTAGTTGCATCACTTACGGTTGCCATCACTCCAGCGAGTGCCAAACGCGCACCCAGCTTTGAACCACCCGACAACGAAGCTCAAGCCGAAATGCCGTTTGCGCCGGCTGCGCCGCGACCGATGCCACCAGCCCAACCCGATGCCGCCGTACTGCGTACCGTGCTTGAAACGCGCCGCGCTGCAAATCTCGCCATCTTTCATGCCTATGCAGTGGCCGGTGAATTTCCAAGCAACGTCTACAAAAAACGCATGCTCAATGTTTGGAAAGACACCGCGGGTCATCCCTGCGCGGTTGCCAACATGGTGATCAAGTCGGGCAACATCGGGCTATTTGATCAAGTTGCGGAGACCAACAATTTCGTCCGTGTCGCCGACGTAAAAGAAGGTGAATTTTTTGATTGGATCTTAACGTCGGGATTTACCAAAGAAGAGTTGATCCTCATTCAGCGCCCGTTTCGCCCGGTGGCGCACAAGCCAACGCCTAGGCAGCCAAACGACAGTCCGCAATTTGCCAAGCCGCCTACCGATGGGGTCGTTACGAGCCTCGCCGTGGCAGTGCCCGTCACCATTGATGCTGACAAAAAAGCCGCCGACGTTGCCCGTTTGACCAAAGCGTATGCCGTGATTGAAGCCAAACTCAACGCCAACAGCAAACGCAGCGTCGAGCTGGCGGTCAAGCGCTTGATGGCCGACCGGGACCTTGCGCTGTCGACCACGATGTACGCGCGCCGTTAGCGTGCGGCTGTCACCGTCGACGGTGCGCTCGCACACGACGCAATTTTCTGCCCTATGTTCACTCATGCTTATTAGGAGTCACGATGCGCACGTTGAGTTCACTATTTGCCGCTTGTCTCACCGCCCTGACCTTGACCGCTTCGGTTGCCTACGCCGCCCCGCGTCTGGATCGGGACTTCACTCGGATGGAACTTGAAATTCTGCCCGACCCTGAGGCTGAAGCCCTGGACCCAGTGGCCGTCCGCAACGCCCTTGCCGCGGCACGCCAAGCAAATCTTGCGGCCTTTCACACCTATCGCACCGCTGGTGTTTATCCTCACAACACGTATGCGCCTGGAAAGCTCAACGTGTGGACCGACGACGAAGGCCACATCTGTGCAGCCGCGACGATTATCAAAATGTCGGGCGATGCCGAATTGGTGACCCAGACCGCGCGCAGCAACAACTTTGTGCGGTTGATGGATGTTAAAGACGGCGCGTTGATGAATTGGATTTTGACTTCGGGGTTAACCCAGCGTGAAATTGCAACCATCCAAGAGCCGTTCATGGAAGTGCCAGATCCGGTGTCGATTCGCGCCGAGCAGCGCGCTGCGGCCCGGGTGGCTGCTGCACGTAAACGCGAAGATGCTCGGCTCGCCAAAAAATATGCAGCGATTGAAGCGATGATCGCCGCCAACAGCCAAGCCAGCCTCGATATCGCGACTGCCACTATTCTAAAACAACCAGCGCTGGCACGCGCCTTGCTCAATCGTGGTGGTGCATTGCCGCGGGTATCAGCCGACCGCGCACCGGACACCGCAACCGCACCACGCTTTGCTCAACCGCCGCCGGCGGTGTAAGCGGTTACCGACGCTGCGGTGCCGCGCCTGCCACCTCGCGGACCACGGCGTCGAGTACTTCGGTGCCCCAGGCCAGCCCTGCGACGGGGATGCGCTCGTTGTGGCCATGGAACATCTCGGCAAACTTGACGCCCGAGGATTTTTCAATCTTGACCGGCGAAAAGCCGTACCACTTGGCACCGGTTTGGCTAAAGTATTTGGCGTCGGTGAAACCCGGAATCATGTACGGAACCACCACGGCCTCAGGTTCGCGCGCCAGGATGCTGCGCTGCATGATGTCAAATACCGGCGAGGCTACTGGTTCGGTCATTACCGGCGGTGCCGACTTCATAATCTCAAGTTCGACATCCGGGCCCAGCACGGCGCGTAGCTCCGCGATGAAATCCTCGTCGCGTTGCCCTGGCAACGTCCGCCCATCGATTTCAAACGACGCACTGCCTGGAATGACATTGGTTTTGTTGCCGGCGCGCACCACTGTGGCCGAGGCCGTATT
>JAGPDK010000564.1 GCA_018057605.1 Kofleriaceae bacterium
CGGCGGCGACCCGACCGGCGGCGTATTCCAATTTACCATTAATGATTTCTAACTCGCCGGTCCCCGCTAAACGCGCCGACGCAGCCTTGAGCCGCACGGCTAAGTCCGTTGTATCGGTGCCGCCTTCAACCACATTCGCAACCAACAAAAATGTTTCTGCGTCCGCAGCTTTGTCGCTCATGGCGGAAATAAGTGCGGCACTCGCGGCAGGACTATCGCTTTTTTTCATTAGCATGCGACCGCGTTCACGCAGCACCTGCCATTTCGGCAAGTCGCCACGACCCTCGGCAATCTTGAGGACCGCTTCGGCCCCTGCGATATCGCCGCTAATCGTGCGCGCACGCAGTAATTCAAGGAGTAACGCGCCATCAACTTCGCCTGCCAAGGCGGCACCCGCGACGCCAGCTTTGTACATGGCTTCGAGTTCGTTGCGGCCTTGAAGTAAGTGCCGATCGTCGATATCAAGCACCGCTTGTTCCAAGCGCGCGCGTTGCTGGCCCAACGTCAGCGCCGCCGTGAACTCGGTGCGAGCAGAGGTGAGTTCGCCGCTATCGCGCAAGCTACGGGCTAATTCAAGGTGCGCAACCCCACTGTAGTCGTGGGCTGGCGCGGTCGCGGCTTTGCGTAAGGTCGCGAGCGCTTCGGGTTGCCCCAACATGCGCTGCGCGGCGCCGTAGACCGTCAGGACCGACGGCGATGCGGCACTACCGACGTTACCCAAACGCGCAAGGGCGGCTTTGCCGTCACCACGCAACACTTCAAGATACGCGCGCGCCACCATGGCACTGGCAGCTTGCGGTGCAACTTTAAGCACTGCGTCGAGATCGTCTTGCGCCACGTCAAGGTTGCCCAACAACAGGGCAGCTCGGCCACGAATGGTTGCGCCTTCAATAAATTTGCCAAAACGCGGATCCTTGAGACGGTTGAATGCGCCTTGGACATCGCCACTGCGCAACGCAATGTCAGCCAACGCGATACTCACGAGTGGGTACTTGGGCCAGGTCAACGCAGCCCGCTCAGCCGCGTTTCGCGCATCGTCCAATCTACGCATCGCGATCAACGCACGTACGATTTGCTCAGCAAAACGATAATCATCGACGCCAACCGCCATGGCGCGGCCAAATGTCGACTGCGCGCGCGCCATCTCGCCGCTACGCGCTTGGGTCTCGGCAACGACAGCCAACGCTAGTGCCACCGTGAGTTGCGACGCAACCCGCACGGGGTCGGCAACCGCTTTTTCGGCGGTGATCGTAATCGCATCAAGCTGCGCCGCGAGTTCAGGATGGCTGTTCAAGCGATCTGCGCGCAGATCGCCAATCGCACGAAGCACGGTGGCCTCAGGTGACAGCGCAATGCGTTGGGTTGCGGCTAACAGCACATCCGCATCACTTACAGCGCCACCGGCGATCTTAGCCTCCGCCAAGGCAAGTTGATACAAAGGCCGCGGCTCCCGTTCAACCGCCAACCGCAACGCTTCAGCGGCCGCGACATGATCGCCTTGCAGCAGTGCGCCGCGGCCATCAATATAGCGCCCCATCGCTTCGAAGCCTTTGCTCGTTGTCAGCCGCTGAGCGAAAGTTCGTGCTTTGCCACCGTCTGCCTGAAGCAAGGCGATATAGGCATTGGCGGCAGTCGACGTGTCTGACGTATCGAGGAGCGCAAGCACCGCAGTTGTTGTCGCGCTACGGTCTTCGCCGAATTCAAACGCCAACACCGCACGTTCGACCAACAAGTGCCCGCGCGTGGTGGGCGTGTCACTCGCCTTGACGATGCCAGCCAAGACGTCGCGCGCGCCCAGATGCCCCCGCCACGAATCGTCCTTGGCGAGCCCGCTGGCTCGTTCAATGGCGTGAGCCACTTGCTTGCGCAACCGGCTTTCACGAATCCACAAGCCAGCAAATACCCCAGCACCTAGCACGAACGCGCCGATAACCGCCCAGCCCGCGTAAACTACCTTGCGCCGTTTAACCGGTGCTTCCGCAAGCGGCAACCCAATTACGTCGACGGGCCGCATGCGCTGAACCAGCTGATCGTCGGCTGCATCGCCAAGATTACCAGTAGATATTGCCCCCGCGTTTGCCCACTGCGGGCGTGACGCAGGCGCAGGCGCGGCGACGTGGTGGCTGGCCGCCGCCGACTGATCGTGCGCAGCCGCCAACGCCAGCGTTGGTAAATGTGGGGCCAAGGTTGGCATGGCACCCGCACGCGGTGCGGTCGGCCGCGGTGCGGCGGCGATGGTTTGAGCTGCTGGTCCTACTGGGAATTGTGGCCCCATCACAACGTTATCCGGCGCGGCAGCCAAACGCTGCGCAAGCGGACTCAACTGCGGAATCATCGATGGGTGCGGCGCCGCCGGCGCTGGCGTTGGGCCCTCAGGCTCCATCTCGACCATTTCATCGAGTGAAAGCGCGACGGTCACGTCTTTTTTTACTGCCAGTTGTGGGCCCGCCGACAACATTACATTGCGCGCCACAATGGCGGCCCGGCCCGGCCCGGGAGCTGGTGCCGGGGCTTCAGCGAGATCGTCGTCATCATCGAGTTCAATGCCTTCGAGTTCAGGATCTACTTCGACGGTGCCGGGTCTGCGCGCTGGCTGCGGTGCCGGCTGGCGTGCGGGCGGGCGCTGTAACGTGTGTAGGTCGCGCTCAAACGGCGCCGTAAGCATATCCGAATCACCCTTGAGTTCGTGACTGCCGCGACTATGGCCTGAATCAACATAGCCGAGTGATTCATTGTTGCGGCGATCACCGGGGTGTGCATGCGCTAGCTCCGCTGCCCGCACCAGCTGGGCAATAGCACCGTCGCCCGGCGACAACGCCAGCGCTTGACGAAGCGGCACAATGGCACCGCCCGGATCATGTTTGCCAAGCAGCGCTTCGCCGCGCAACACGTGGGCGGCAATCGCCGATGGATCAAGCTCAAGGGCGACCCGCATTTCGGCGAGGACTTCATCGAAGCGCGCCAACGCCAACAGCGCCCGGCCCAAAACGATGCGACCCTCGACAGTGGTTGGACGCCCCAATAGGCCCAAGCGGCAGACTTTAACTGCCTCCTGAAACTGACCAGCGGCAACCAATTGATTGCCTCGACTTACGAAGTCGCTCTGCGACACCGGGATATATTATATTGTTTAGCGCCGTATGTGCGGCACGGCTCGGTGTTTATAGCGCCGAATGCTTGGGGGCAACGGGATCCATCAAAAGCGCCCCGTCTGCCGCGTCTGCCTCGTCAACGCCAGGCATCTCAGGTCCGCGCAGCCGCGCCTGGCCATGCAGCACCCACACCTTGCCCGACCGCTTCCAGGTCTGAACCGCATGGGTTTCACGTAATGTGCCCTCAGTTTCACGATACCAACTCAAACGTACTTGTACTTTGGCGATTTTATCCGACGTCGCCGCCACTCGCACCACTTCATAATCTGTGACTTTGAGATCCTTAGACCTTGCATCGGCAGCGTCGATAAATGCCATGCGCTCTGCCGCAGGCAATCTGGATGCAGCGGCGGCAAAGCGCTCCCAACGTACGCCCTCATTGTAGGTCTGTACTGATTCCATCAAGGTCTCCCCTGCCTTGGGTACCCCGCCGCAACCAGCCAACCATGGCGCAGCTAACGTGGTGACGACCATTATCCGAAGCGCCAACGATTTTCCAAGACCAGCCTTGTTCATACTTCGCCTCCTCCG
>JAGPDK010000565.1 GCA_018057605.1 Kofleriaceae bacterium
CCCGGGGTTGGTGCAGGCCCACACCCATTTGTGCCAAACCCTGGCGCGCGGTCACGCCGACGATTTAGAACTCCTCGATTGGCTGCAACAAGTTATTTGGCCGTATGAAGGCGCGCTCGACGCCGCTGCGATGACTGCCAGTGCTGAACTTGGCGCGGCCGAGCTACTGCTCGGTGGCACCACCGCGATTTTAGATATGGCCTCGGTCCATCATACGGATGCCGTGTTCGAAGCTGCCCTACGCAGTGGGCTGCGCGCCACGATTGGCAAAGCCATGATGGATGCGCCCGATCCGATCATCCCGGCGAGTTTGCGCGAAACCACGCAGGCCTCCCTCGACGAATCGGCCGCGCTGATCGCACGCTGGCATGGCCGCGATGACGGTCGCTTGCAGTATGCCTACGCGCCGCGCTTTGCCTTATCATGCACCGATGCGTTGTTGCGCGAAGTTGGCCGGCTAGCACGCAGCAAGGGTGTACGCATTCACACCCACGGCAGCGAAAACAAAAACGAAATTGCCGAAGTGCAACGGCGATTCGGCAAAGAAAATATCGCGTACCTCGCCGATTGCGGCATCGCTGGCCCGCACGTCGGCATCGCCCATTGCATCCATTTGTCGGCGGCCGAGCGCACCTTGTTGGCGACCACCGGCACCCACGTGCTGCATTGCCCTTCGTCCAATCTCAAATTGGCGTCAGGTATTTGTGAAGTACCCGAATTGCTCGAACTAGGAATTTCCGTTGGCATCGGCGCGGATGGCGCGCCGTGCAATAACAATCTTGACGGTTTTCTTGAGTTGCGGTTGGCCGCCCTGCTACCCAAACCGCGCCGTGGCCCACGGGCGATGCCAGCATCGCAGGCCGTGCAGTTGGCAACCATGGGTGGCGCGCATGCGCTGGGCTTAGGCAACCAAATTGGCTCGCTCGAAGTTGGTAAACGCGGCGATGTGATCGCCTTGTCGATCGATGAACTGCATACCATTCCGGCCGCCAATCCGTATTCGATTGTGGCCTACGCCAGTAAATCGAGCGATGTCCGCCACGTCGCGGTCGATGGCGCCGTGGTGGTCCGAGATCGGCAGTTGCTCACGCTTGATCTCAACACTGTCAAGCGCAATGCACACAGTGCGGCGCGACGGCTGTTTCGGTTCTGAGGGCTTTTGACGCACTGGGGATGCAGGCTCCACTTCCGGGATGGCCCGCCTCAGCCCCGACGAGCATGACGACGTGATTTCAAGGACATGCGCCGGCACCGTTTGTGCAAAGACGCAGGGATGACATTACGCGCAGCGACCGACTCAGGCGTGGTTGTGTTTCCTCGTTTGCCACTTCCGTCTCAGACCCCGATGCCGGCTAGCCACCGAGGGCAATCTCCGCGCAAGAAAAATCCACTCGGCCGGGCCGATTCGAATGCTGCGGCATCGCCGCGCGCGCGACCGACCTGGTACCGCCGCATCGTAGCGACCAGCGCCGTTTTAGCTGTAGGCCTGGCCATTGGATTTGTGGTGCGCCCCGAGCTGTTGCCATCGGCCGAATTGGCCCAACGCAAAGCGCAGGTGGCGGCGCTCACCGAGCAGCAAAGCCAAGCGCAGCTCGAAATAGCCAACCTGCAAAGCCGTGATAGCCAACGCGCCACCACCCTGCGCGCGGTTCAAGCAGACCTGACTCAAGCCTTGGCAAGCAACGCAACGCTCCGACAAACGCAAGCGCAAGCGCTGACCCAAGCGCAAACCGCGCAGCTGCAAACTAGCGCCGCGCAACTCACGCGCGTAGCGCAGCTCAACAAGCATTTTACAGCGCTACTGACCAAGACTAACGCGACGCTGCAAGCGACGGACTCCGGTATCATCGTCCGCTTCCCGGACACTACACTATTTGCACATAGCCCGAACGGCAATAACAGCATAGGCTACGAAGCACCTGCCCCGGCGTTGCTGCTCATGGTCGAAAAACTCGACGCAGCGCTCGCCGCGCCGCCGTCACCGTTACAACGTGTGCAAATCCGAAGCGTGGTACGCAGCCCGCCGGCGCCGCGCGGCCGCCGCAACCGCGCGCCGATTGCCACAGCCATAGATCCATGGACACAGAGTGCCTTGCGAGCCGCGATGCTCGGCAAGCTCCTGCGCGAACACCGCCACGTTGATCAACTGGGCCAGCTTGCCATCTCCGTCGCTGGCACCGTCGATGCGACCGGCCCACGCCGAACCAGCACGATTGAAATCGAAGTAACGCTGGCCAACTGAGCGACGGGACGTGGGCCGCCAGCCAGGTTGCCGATTGATGCACGGTTCGCTGGGTGGCGCCGGCGTGTGCCAACGTGCGGTTGATAGCAAGCCGCCGCGGTTATCGGCGACCGCATGCGACACGTAGCGGATTGAGTCCTTCGAGGGCGGTACCCAAAATCCGCTGTGCAAGTTCTTCATCGTCAACCGGCGACGAGATGTGGCTTTGCACCACAACCCAAGCATCGTCACGACGTTCAAGCACAAACGTACCTCGCAAGCGCACTTTGCCCGTCGGAGTTTGGCCAATGAGCGTACCCACCCAATACGCTACACTCGCCGCCGTGGTGTCGCGGCCGACCACCCCGACGCGGCGTTCTTCGGCGAGCAACCGCATCGGGGTGACTGGCGTTACGCCGACCATAGCCCCGCGAAACTCATCTTGCCAGCGCGGCCCAAGCGCAACGGCATCCGCATCGCGGCTAATGGAAGGGCTCATCCGACCACTCAACATAGGCGCGATCGAACGCGAAACTTCATCCGCAACACGACGCGAGACCACCGCAGGGGCTGGGGTCTTGCCGCGTAAGCCGGTGTCGAGTGCCACTGGTTCATGGCCGTATGATAGATGTTCAACCACATTCACCCAACGTTCACCATCACGGGCATACAAGGCCGTCAGCCGCAGCGGTATCACCACCATGCGGCCACAGGCCGGAATTCGCCACGAGATTTCGTCGCTGACCCATGCGGACGTCAAATCCGTCGACACCTGCACCCGCAATAGTTTCGACACCACCGCAGCCGGTTCGTCGAGCAGCAGCGGCCATCGACTCGGGGCCCGGGTCATGTCGTCACCAGCCAACAGGTCACCGGGCCCAACCCCGATGCGGGCGATACCGACGGTATTGAGCAAGGACATCTGGATTTCCGGAGGCGCATCGCGCTCGTAGCTGTCGAGCACCTCGGCGATAAGATCTTGCTGTAGCGCCAGCCGTGGATCGCGTTGTTGAACTTCGATTTGATCCGGCAGTATCAACGCTGTTCGCTTTTTGGTGCGATCGCACGCTAACAGCGATAGCGCCACCGCGGCCGCGATCGCGAGCCGTGCGCTTGCCGCACTACGCATAGCGGCCCGGCACATCCGCAGGGGTATCACAGTCGCGTAGCACGGCACTATCATCACACAGCACACGCGTGGTGCGCAGCGTCGCCAACGCACTCCGTGCACCTTGTGGCAGCGCAGCGCACTCCGCCAGCACCGGCCACGCCGCGCGGGCAATCCACACCGGATGGCCACCGCGCGGGCCGTGCACCGACGCGAACACCGGTATCGCAGCGTCGAAGCCGGTCGCCGCAGCGCGAACGTTGTGCAAGGTCGCAGCGCTAACCCACGCATGATCTACCGGCCATAACCAGGCACCGGTCATCGTCGCGGGGCTATGGCTAAGCGCAG
>JAGPDK010000566.1 GCA_018057605.1 Kofleriaceae bacterium
GGCCCGCTCGACCCCGCCAGCATCCGGTGAGACCACTACGGTTTGGTCTCCGGTGTAGCCCAGCGAGCGCATTTCATCGATGAGTACCGGCATCGCAAACAGGTGATCGAACGGAATATCGAAAAAACCCTGGATCTGCCCGGCATGGAGGTCCATTGCCAGGGCCCGATCGGCACCTGCGGCAGTAATCAGATTCGCTACTAATTTCGCAGTGATGGGGGTGCGAGGCTTGGCTTTGCGGTCCTGCCGCGCGTAGCCAAAGTAGGGAATAATCGCAACGATGCTGCCGGCCGAGGCACGTTTGAGCGCGTCGATCATGATGAGCAATTCCATCAGCGACTGGTTGACCGGGGTGCAGGTTGACTGCACCACGAAGCAGTTCACGCCGCGGACATTCTCGCCGATTTCGACGTAGATCTCACCGTCGGAAAAATGGGTCACGTCGGCGCGCCCAAGCGGAATTTCGACGAACTTGCACATCTCTTCGGCAAGCGCGCGATTTGAATTTCCAGTGAAGATCGAGAGTGACTTCAACATAGAGCACACTCCGGTTGCGGTGTGTTCGCGATCTACCTTGCGGTGGCGCTATTGGTCAATGGCAATGGTGCGTTGAGAATAGGAAACGCACGTACCTACATCAGCGCTAACGCCTACGGCCTCGCCTGTGGTATGGGATCGGCGTATGCGCCTCGACGATGATTTGCTTTCACTGCTCGCGTGCCCGGTTTCGAAGCAGCCCTTGGTGTATTTTCCCGCGGGCGAAGCGGCGCATCCCACCGCATTTCTGTTTTCGCCGGCGGCCAAGCTGATTTTTCCGATTGACGTCATTACCGGGCTACCGGTGCTGCTTACCGATGAAGCCAAAGAGGTTTCGGAGGCAGACTTCGTTCGCCTTACCGAGCATGGTCGCACGATTGGCGTGCCGACGGGGCGCGGGCGCTGAAGCATTTCCGCTCTGCTCACCTAATCAAGTTTGCCAGAAACCCTCAGCAGCGTGGTTTCTTCCTCGGACCACGGACGACCGAACTCGGACGACGTAAACCGAACCTTATAATCACCGCACTAAGTCTGAGCGCGGCGCCAACCCGCATTGCGATGCGTGAGTGCGGTGGCCCAAGCGCAGTCCACGCCCGTGGCCCGAGCGCCGTGGCCGAGCGCTGAGGGTAAATGCAGCGTTAACGCGCGGAGTGGAAGACCAGGTTCATCCCCGCGAACACGTCACGGTCAGCATTTACATTGCGACCGCCGTAGATGCCCAGCGAAATGTTGCTTGCCAGTTGTTGTTCGGCTTTGACGCGCAAATCGACGACCGTGGTCACGTCGCGAAATTCTTGGATGCCAAGCGCGCCTTCAGCGCCAATCGTGAAGCGAGGCAACAGCACGCCTCGAACCCCGGCGACAACGCCGGCTTGACGAAACATTGCGTTGGTGTTCATTTCATCGCTCAACGGCGCGCCCGACGCTACTTCGATGCCAACGTACAAGTTGCGGGTGATGTCGCCCGTGAGCTGCAACCCAAAGCCTGCGGTGCTGTCAACGGCACTCACTCGGCGTACGAATGTCTCAACTTCAAATCGAGCGCGGGTCCAATTGATCTTGGGTCCCGTCGAGCCTTCAGCGTTATTGCCTCCCCAGGTCGAGGCCAGATAATTGCTCGATTGGTCTTGGGGCTCATAGGTTGGGCTGGTTGACCGATGGTCTGTGACAGTTGGCGTGCTGCTGCCTGTTGGCGCCGGTTCGCTGGTCCGATGGTCGCGAACGGCTGGGGCGGGGCTGCTGTCGCGATGGTCGCGCACTACCGGCCCCAATGAACCGCCGTGAGACGACGCGTTCGACGACCCGCTGTTTGAGCTAGTGCCACTGTCGCGGTGATCCCGCGTGGTACCGGCCAGCGCTGCGCTGCTACTACCGACCGCCACCAATGTGATTACAAACGTCAGTGGTTGCTTCATGGCGATACTTCGAGCAAGCGTTGTACCACCACCGCGCGGGACTAAAGCACTGAATTTATAGTGCATGCCCACGCTGTGTCGGGGATGTACGGCGTGAGTGGCAGGCACACTGTAGTTTGGTTAACACAGGTCTACGCCAACTCCGAAAACCAAAAAAGGGCCGTGTGGCCCTTGCTTCGCGTGCGTCACGGCTGACGCCCATCGAATGTTGACTGTCGACTACTGAACGAGGTCAGACAGCAGTTTGAACTCAACGCGACGGTTTTTGGCACGTGCCGCAGCCGTTTTCTTCGCGTCAACTGGCGTGGTGTCGCCATAGCCCTTGGCAGAAACCCGACTGTCGGCAATGCCCTTACCAACAATGTAGGCCTTGACCGCGTCAGCACGAGCTTGCGACAGCGCCGTGTTGTCTTGGAATTTGGCGGTCTTGCCTGGTTTTTGGTCGTCGGTGTGGCCTTGGATTTCGATCTTGAGGTCGGTGAACTGGGTCAAAACCTTCACGGCTTCATCGAGAACTGCGTTCGATGTTGCGATGATCTCAGCCGAGCCAGTCTTGAAGTTAATGCCTTTGACGGTGCCGCTAAACTTCTGAATAGCTTTTGGCAATTCGTCTGGGCAACCGTCGCCATCTTCGAAACCGTTTTTGGTTTCTGGTTTGTCTTGGCATTTGTCGTTGGCATCAACTACGCCGTCACCGTCGTTGTCGAGGTCAGGACAACCGTCGTCGTCTTGGAAGCCGTCTTTGTCTTCAGCGTCAGTTGGGCATTTATCGGCAGCATCAGGGATGCCGTCGGCGTCGTTATCGGCTTCTGGACAGCCGTCTTCGTCTTGGAAGCCGTCTTTGTCTTCAGGCTCCATTGGACATTTATCGGCGGTGTCGGCGACGCCGTCGCCGTCGTTGTCGAGATCTGGACAACCGTCTTCATCTTGGAAGCCGTCTTTGTCTTCAGCTTCGGTTGGGCATGTGTCGGCGCTGCCTTTGATGCCGTCGCCGTCTGGATCGTCGCTAACTGGCTCTGGCTTTTTGTCTTCGATTTTGGCCGTTGAATCGGTGCGACCCCATTCTTTGTAGACGGAGATCAGGGCTTCGAAGTCGGTGGTGACCGATTTGCTATCGCTGCTTGGTGGAAACATTACGCGGCCGTCAAAGCGCAAACCCCAACCGTTGTCGACGCGGTACTTGGCGCCGATGCCAACGTAGGCGGCCAAGTCGGTGTCTTTGGCGATGACATTTTCGTTGGCGCTCTTGATGACGCGGGTGTTGCCAGCGCCGACCAGCACAAACGGCAGCACTCGGTTTTCTGGTTTTGATCCGCGGAATTGCGCGATGATTTGACCGCGGTAGGTCAAGCCCCAGACTTCAAACACCAGTTGTCGGGCTTCAGTTGGAATAATGCCAACTTCACCTTCGACGCCAAGCATGTCGTTAAACATGTAGCCTAAGCGCAGGCCGAACAACACGGAGTTGCGCAGCGAGGTTGCGTTCTTTGCGTCCGCCACGCCGAGTTCATTGTTTTGATTAAAAACGTGGATACCGGCGGTGCCGCCGATTTCGACATTGGCCGAGGCTGTCGGTGCCGAAGCAGCGAGGCCGGCGACGGCGAGAAGCGTGGCTGCGAGAGAGTGACGGGTCAGGCGTTTCATGGGAGTCTCGATCCTTGGGTTTGCCTAGTTAACGTTTATTAGTGAGTGATGCCCAACACGGTCGTCACGCACTCCTAAGA
>JAGPDK010000567.1 GCA_018057605.1 Kofleriaceae bacterium
GCGAACGCTGGGCGCGGGGGCGAAACAAACGGTGCCAATGGCTGGAACTTTTTCGATCATCGCAACCGTCTCATCGCCGCGCAACCGGCTCGCACAACGCCGAACAACACTGACGCAAGACGTGGCCACGTAGCGTTGCACGGGGCGCATGTGGCGCTCGCCATCACGGCCAACACCAATGCATCAAAATGGACCGGCGAACCAATCGACTACGCAACGAACCGGGCCGGGCGAGTCTTCCTTCGCCGCTCTTGAATGATCATCCGGCGCGAACGAGTTCGCAGGCATCCAGCAGATAAAACATTTTCATCACCTGCATACGCTCGGCACGCCCTGCTTCCATATCGACGATATCCGCAACGCTACGCTTGCCATCTAACATCGCCAGAATTTCGGTAAGACCACGCACTTCAAAACGCTCAGGCCCAACCCGGCGCGACCGGAACGACGCAAACCGCAGGGCGCCGTTGCGGGCAAACCAGGCATCGGTCACGTCGTCGGACATCGACATCGCACCGGCCCCAAGGATTTCAAATGCGTTGAAGTCGAGCGGAAAGGCTTCCCGCGGATTCTCGCGACCCACATACCAACCAAAACCACCTTTGTTCCACGTACAAACGTCGACAATCTTGGCGCGCACTTGGCGAGTTAGGTGCCGAAAAACTTCGAGTGGCTTCAACAGCCCCAGACCGACGAGCGTGTCGCCCAGCTTACCACCGTAGTGCGGCACCATGGCCAGCGCCATAGCTAGTTCACCGTCGGACAACACGCCTTTGCCTACCAGGTAGTTGCCAAACAATTCGCTCGCAACATTCGACGAAACGTATTCGGGCTGGCCATCACGAATGTAGATTTCTTTTTTGATACCACCGACAGCAACCACCAACAGGCCAGTAGCCCGAGCAACCATCAAACGAAACAGCACACGCATCGCGGGTGTGGTTGCAAAATCACCTGAGTCTTCTGGGGTCGCGTCAATGTCCGCGAGCGCTGGCGGCGTCGGGGCTTTTTTTCGCGACAGTTCTTCGAGCGACGGCAATCTGACGTCGATGCTGCGCCCCGGCTCGATCGTCAAATCATCAAAGTCACGCATTGCCGGATCGGGCGCCATCGGCGTCGTGCTGTGAACGGCTGCTGCAATGGATGGAAATCGCTCTCTCAGCTCGGCCGTGGAGCGGTGTGGCACGTTGGGCCCAGGCGACGAAGAGGCGGGCACTCGCCGTTGCGTAGCCGCATGCTCGCCACTGCCAGCCGCGGTCGGCATTTCGAGCAGTAACAGTGCGGCCTCGGAGCCGTGCCCGAGATCGCTTATTGCAAGATCAAGCGCTGCCAAGTCGATCGCATCAACGCTGTTGCCGACCACTGCGGCCGCTGTGCCATCAATCAATTCAACGCCTTGACGGGGTTGCGCAGCAGCCGAATCGACGGCAGATGCCGCCATTTCACGTGGCGCGGCCATGGCGACCGGCGGTGCAGCGGGGGCCGGCGCAGGTGCTTTCATCACGTGCGGCTTCGACATCGTGCGCGCAACGACTGGCGAATCGGAGCGATTTGTCTGCGTCCGTGAAACTGTTGGAGCGAATGTTCTTTCGGCAACAGGCGTCGCAGGAGGCGCAGCACGCGCGACTGCTAATGGCTCGCCCGAGGTGCGCACCGCTGTTTGTTGGGTATGGCGAACGTCGCCCGTGCTAGTCCGCGCGACTGCCGGCGGCGCTGAGTTCACTGCACCGGCGGCTTCTTGGCTGACGGAGATCACCGGCATCGAATCCAGGCTATCCATCGGTGCGGGAATAGCGTCTTCAAGTGCCACGACCGCGACGGGTTCCGGCGCTGCCGGTTTGGCCTCGATAAAACGCCGCAGTTCGACTACGGCGTCAGCGATGATCTTGGGCGTCATGCGAATGCGTTGATCAAACAACCACTCGCCGAGCGCATCTCGAAATTGCGCCGCATTGTGCCAGCGCTCGTCGAGATTCTTCTTGAGCCCACGACGGACGATTTCTTGCAATGCGGGGTTGATATCAGCACCGTACTTATCGAGGCGCGATAACTTGGCATCGCGCACCATCAACAGCACATCAAGTTCGTTTGCCGCTGCAAAAAGCCGACGGCCAGTCAGCATTTCCGCCAATACCACACCAACCGAAAAGACATCGGAACGCTGGTCAAGTGGCTGTTCAACCACCTGCTCGGGCGACATGTAACCGTATTTGCCCTTCAGCGTCCCCGCCTTAGTCTGGTGCGACCGAGCTGGATCGGATTGGCGCGCGATCCCAAAATCAACCAACTTTACGTCACCGCGAAGCGACAGCAAAATATTGGATGGCGAAATATCGCGATGCACAACCCCCAACGGCGCCCCGTCTTCACCCGCGGCGTTGTGCGCATAATCAAGAGCATCAAGCACTTCGTGGGCAATCCAAACGGCGATCTGCGGCTCAACCCGCCGCCGTCGCTGCGCATATTCACGCAACATCGCGAGCACATCGACGCCATCGACCAGCTCCATTGCGATGAACAAGTGCTCATCAACTTTGCCCAGTTCAAAAGTTTGCGCAATTTTAGGATGCACCAAGCGCGCCGTGAGCTTGGCTTCATCAATGAACATAGCCTGGTAATTGGCATCGCCGTCTAAGGTCGGCAACAGCCGTTTAATGACCATGCGTTTAGCAAAGCCATGTTCACCGGGAGCTTCCGCAAGGAATACTTCGGCCATACCTCCGACGGCAATCCGGCTGATTAGCTGAAAGCGTCCAAACGGAAGCGGAAACAATTCACCCACCGACGTTATCCTATCACGAAGAAGTTGAGAGCGAATAGCCATTATGCACGAGACAATCACGCATCGCATGCTGAATTTCATCGACGCGATCACATCGCAAGCCGGCGGCCTGCCAGCTCGCATGCATGGCTTTGATCGATCGTCGACTCCCAACTACAATGTAAGTAACGGTAGGGAATCCGGCTTTTACAATCGCCGCCTGCGCCGCCCCCATTGCGGCAAGCCCAAGTTCTGATAAGCCGTCACACGCTAGAATCAGCGTCGTCGCCGAAGCCGCGACCACCGTCATCAGCGCCCGCGCCATAATATTCGCGACGATGGCAGGCGACGGCGTGCCCACAAAAAATACCGCCGGCACCTTCGCCGCCAACAACACCACGGGCGTGCCGGTTTCAAGATCGTCGGCCATTTGTTCGCGAATCGCGCGTACTTTTGCAGTTGCCAACGCATCCGTGGCCACCAGCAACAACCAAGCAAACAAGGCCTGCACCGCAGCGTAATGCGTCGGTTCGATGTGGACAAGTGTGGCATCACAAACCGCGTGCAGCAGCGCACCAACATCAAATGCCCCGGCACCTTCGGATGCGACACTGGCCCCCCAAAACGCCGCGGCACGTTCGACTTCACGCGCATCAAGTGAGCCGACGACAAACCCACCAAAGCCGGCCAACGCAAACGATTCGACCAATCCAACCACAATCGAACGATAGCGTTCCGGATCATCCCCAGTGCGAAACCGAACTGACGACGTCGCAAATCGCTGTAGGCTGTCATTTACAATCGCCTGTTCGGCATTGCGCAGCGTTGCTACTACTAGTTCCACGGCGGCTATCATAACACTTCGCCGTGCGCGGTGCCGAGCCAGGCCTCGCTGAGTTAGGC
>JAGPDK010000103.1 GCA_018057605.1 Kofleriaceae bacterium
CATTAACAGGGACCTTGCCCGGTCCCTCTGCCGACGACAAGTCGGCATTAACAGGGACCTTGCCCGGTCCCTCTGCCGACGACAAGTCGGCATTAACAGGGACCTTGCCCGATCCCTCTGCCGACGACAAGTCGCCGGCATTCACCCTGCCACGCGTTACTCGCGCGGATTTGGAGATGAAGCATGCAAAAAAAGCTAGCTGGTTGCTAATTGCTGCGATGGTGGTTCCGTTATCGACGGCGGCGCATGCGCAGTCGGACCCAACACTCCCTGAGTCGCCGAAGGAGCTAACGCCGCTGCCAACGGAGACCGTGCCAATTAGCGATGATGTTGCGGAGGATTTATGCACCGATGCGGTGCATGATCCGGTTGCCATCGGCTTGCGTGATAGCGGCTTTGATGCCGGCGCTGGTGCCTGTGTGCGCGAACAGGTGTTCGCTCGCACGTTGGCTCATGGCATTATCGACACTCCAGGCTTTTATGGTCAGCTCGGCGGAGAACTCAATGTCGGCGCAAGTTTTATCGTTACCCGAGGCCTGCAACTAGGCTTCGGGTTTCGTGGTATCGATTTTCAATTCGCACAAAATGCTGTGAGCAAAGCCTCCGATCTTGGCTACGGGCCGCTTGCCCTGCACGTCAAAGCCAGCGGCAATCTTGAATTGAGCGATCGACCGGTGTACGGTGCGATCTTTGCCCACATTGCGATGCCGTATACCAGTGCAGAATTGCAGACGGTCGCGGTCGGCGGGCAGCTTACCGGTTTGCTTTCGTTTGGTTTGGCTAGATCGTGGCTGGTGCATAGCCGCTTTGGTTTGGTGATGGGCGCAACATCGTCGGGCGGCGGCTCCACTGTGCGTGCAGCTGGGCGCGGTGGCGCTGACCTTAATTGGCGGCTTCGCACTTGGATCGATGTCGCGGTTGGGCTCGATTTTCAAGGTGGCTGGTTTCGCAGTTTTGATCATGCCATGGCCAAGGTCGCGGCGCATTGGCGGGTCCACGGACGCTGGCGGGTTGAAACCGGCCTGGGTGTGCCGTTGGTGGGCGCCGACCGTACCAACGGAGTTTTCACGTTTGGGGTGAGCCGAGATCTGTAGCGAAGGCGTGACCGGGTCGGGCGTCGGTACGGTTCGAGCGCGGTGTTCATTTAGTGTTATAGTGAAAAGCGTGGGTAAACAAACGCCATCTGCTGCACCGGCACAGCTGGAACTGTTGGTCACAGAGTGTGAGCACAACCACGCCGCGGTCGAGGCCGTCCAGGCGCGGGGCAACACGTTAGCTGCCCAGGTTGGCGGCGACCTCGGTTTTCGCTGGCACGTAGTGTACTTGCGATGGCTAATCTCGCATCCCCCCAACGCCGATTCCGTACGTGAGACGTATGGCGAATTGCTGGATCTTCATCGCAATGCGCCCGAACGGATCACGGTGTTACGCAAGCTTGGTGAACACATCCGCTTTCTCGAAGACTCAGGCGCGTTGCCGGCAGCGATGGTAGCGCGCACGCCGCGTCCGCCCAAACCCAAGCCTTAGCGCTGCCCAGCAACGCAAATTCGCACCGGCTATGGTAGAAGCCAGCAGCCGTGAGTCTGTTAGTTATCGAAGAAGCCACCCTGTTTTTTGCCGATCGAATGGTGTTCGATTCGGTATCCCTGCGCTTGGGCAACCGCGATCGCATTGGCCTCATCGGTCCCAATGGTTCGGGCAAAACCACACTGCTCAAAGTGTTGGCGGGGCAACAAGAACTCGATGATGGCAAAGTTACGCGCGCGCGTGGCGTTCGAGTCGGATGGTTGCCGCAAGATTTAGCGGTCTCGAGCGGCCGTAGTTTGCTGCAGATGATTTTAGGCAGCGTACCCGGTCGGCTCCAGCTCGACGAAGATCTGGCAAGCACCGCGGCTGAACTCGAACGCGCACAAGCCGCTGGTGAATCCGACGAAGCGGTGCTCGAGTTAGCGGAGGCAATTGCGCAGTTGCATGAACGCATCGATCACTTTGAGCGATTTTTCGGTGAACACGAAGCGCTCGCGATTTTGGCGGGTTTGGGATTCGCGCCAGGGGATGAGCTGCGTGACGTCGGTGAATTTTCCGGCGGCTGGAAAATGCGCGGCGTGTTGGCGGGCTTGTTGTTTCAGCGCCCCGACGTGTTGCTGCTCGATGAGCCGACCAACCATTTAGATATGCCGTCGGTGGCTTGGTTTAGTGATTTCCTCAAGCGCTGGACCCGTTGCTTCATTTTAATTAGTCACGATCGCGAATTTCTCAATGAGCAAATTGATCGCATTGTGAGCTTAGAGCCCGAAGGCGTGCGGATCTATCCAGGTAACTATGAGCGCTACTTGGTGCAGCGCGCCGAAGAGGAAACCATCTTGGCCGGCAAAGCCAAAAACATGGCGCGTGAGCGCGAGCGCTTGGAACGGTTTGTCGATCGGTTTCGCGCCCAAGCCACCAAAGCGCGCGCCGTGCAAAGTCGGATCAAAAGCCTCGACAAAATGGAGTCGGTAGACACCTATACCAAACGGGCGGTGATGCGCTTTACCTTCCCGCCAACCAAGCGGCCGGCGGCCGATGTGATTCGCATCGAACACCTGCGCAAGACCTACGGCGCGCACGTGGTGTTTCCAGGTATTGACCTCACCGTAAAGCGCGGTGAAAAAATCGGCATCATCGGTGTCAACGGCGCTGGCAAAACCACGCTGCTGCGCATGATCGCCGACGAAATTCCGCACGATAGCGGCACCATCAAACTCGGTGGCGGCGTGGAAGTTGGGTACTACGCACAACATCATGCCGATACCCTCGACATGACGGCGACGGTGTACGATGTCGTGGCCCGTGCCAACCCGTTGGCCACGCCAGCGCGGGTGCGATCGTTACTCGGCGCCTTCATGTTCTCTGGCGATGATGTCGACAAGCCGGTGAAGGTGCTGTCGGGTGGTGAGCGGGCGCGGGTGGCTTTGGCGCGGTTGTTGGTTGCGCCTGGCAATTTGTTGTTGATGGATGAACCGACCAACCACCTTGATCTTGAATCATCGGAAAGTTTGTGCGCAGCACTCAAAGAGTACGACGGCACGCTGGTGTTTGTGAGCCACAATCGTTCGTTGGTGCGCAACCTCGCAAGCAAAATTTGGAACGTTGAACAGCAAGCGGTGGATGTTTACCCCGGGTCGCTCGACGAATATTTGTATTCAATGGCGCAACGGCGCATGGAAGTTGCCGCTACCGGTGCGGCCGCGGTTGGCACCCTGCGCGGTGGTGCGGCGGCGCCGGCCAAGTTGCTGTCGCGCGAGGATGACAAAGCCCGCAAACGCAAAGAAGCCGAAGCTCGGCAAAAGCGCAGCACCATGTTGGGGCCATTGGAAAAGAAGGTTACACAACTCGAAGAACGCATCGCTGAATTGGAGCCGGCCCAGGCTAAGCGGTCCGAAGAGCTTGCGGATCCGACGGTGTATGCGGACGAACGTCGTCGCAATACATTACTCACCGAGTATCAACAAGCCGCCGAAAAGCTGGAAGAACTTATCGCGCGATGGGAAGCTAGCCTGGCTGAACTTGAAACTGTCAAAGCCGCCATGGCCAGCGAGTAACGGTCGGCGTTCGCAGCGATCTACCATTGTTCTTTTCGCGGGTGCGAGAGATACTGTGTAGGTGAGCCTTGGCGAACTGATTGATGGTAAATACGAATTGATTTCAGTCGCAGGCGAAGGCGGCATGGCAACCGTGTTCAAAGCTAACGTCCGTGGCGCGGCCGGTTTTGTGCGACCGGTAGCCATCAAACGCATTAAGCCCGAGTACCGAGGCTTAAAAAACTACATCGCGATGTTTGTTGAGGAGGCCCGGGTTGGATCCGAACTCGCCCATCCGAATATCGTCCAAGTTCACGATTTCGTTATTGAAAACGGTTCGTATTATTTGGTCATGGAGTGGGTCGAAGGCCTCGATGTCGGCAGCTTGTTGAAAGCGTACCGCGACGCCAACATACTGCTGCCTTGGCCTTTGGCTATTGCGATCGCGGTCGGCACGCTGCGCGGGCTCGGCGCGGCCCATGAACGCCGCAGTGCTGACGGCACTCTATCGCCGGTGATTCACCGCGATGTTTCGCCGCACAATATTTTGTTAGGTACCTCCGGTGCGGTGAAGCTCAGCGACTTTGGTTTGGCGCGGGCGCGGGATCGTGCGGCGAGTTTGACTGCGCCAGGTACGGTGAAGGGTAAGCTGTCGTATTTGGCGCCTGAAGTTACGTTTGGCAAATCGAACTCGGCGCAGTCCGATATGTTTTCGACGGCCGTGGTGATTTGGGAAGCCTTGACCCATGCCCGGCTGTTTGACGGTCGGACAGATCTTGATGTGTTCAAAAAGATCCGGGCATGTGCGGTGCCTCCCTTGTCCGATTATCGGACAGATGTGCCAGCCGATGTTGAAGCGGTGTTGCGTCGCGGTTTATTGGCGGACCCCGCGCTGCGCCATGCCAGCGCCAATGACTTCGCGTTTGCGTTTGCTAGTTTATTAGCGCAGCACAGTCCGCGCGATGCCAGTACGGCATTGGCCACTGCAGTCAACGAGGCTCGCGTTCGGTTGGCCTCGCCGAGCACTGACGGTGACGCAACCGCCACGATCGGCACCTTCAGTGGCTCCGCGAATGTCACCACCTCGTTTGATATTGAGTTTTCAGCCGCCGACCTTGCGCTTGATCCGGTGCCGTTGACCAAGCAAAAAACCTAGCGATTCGCACGCAATTGACGGCTACCGGCGAAAGTACCCCGGGACGCTGAAAATTTGATTGTCATCGAGTCGCAGCGCAGTGAGTCGGTGGCCCCACACGCAGCCAGTATCGATCGCGATGGTGTGCGCGGTGCGATGCAGTCCGAGCGCGGCCCAGTGGCCGGTGATCACCCGATGCGTTGCCCATGCTGGGCTCGGCAAATCGAACCACGCCGTGCAGCCACGCGGGACTTCGGCCAACGGGCCATCGAAATCGGAGTTGATACTAGCGTCGGCGAAACACACGCGGACCCGGGTAAAATACGCGATGATTGCTCGCCAACGTTTGCTGCCTTGCAGGGCAGGGGACCAACGTAGTGTAGGCCCCGCGCCCCAGCGTTCGCTGGTTCGCTCCATTTTGGGCCCGATGAGCTCGGCCATATCGGTGCGCCAGGTTGCAGCTCGTAGGATGCTTTCGACTTCGCTGGCGTAGCCGCGCGCGGCTGCAATGGTCCAGTGCGGGTGCAAGCCGGCATGAACCACCGCGACGTGATCGTTGTGATGCAGCAACGGGCGGAAACGCAACCAATCGAGCAATGCCTCACGATCTGGCGCGTGCAAGATGCCGTCGAGGGTGTCGTTTTTCTTGGCCGGTACAAGCGCTGCGGCGCGCGCCAACAAATGAATATCGTGGTTGCCCAGCACAGCCGTGACGGCGCTGCCCATGCCTGCGGCCCAACGCAATGTTGCCAACGAGTCCGGTCCTCGATTGACTAGGTCGCCGACCAGCCATACTTGATCGTGCGCGGGCGAAAAGTTGACGACCGTCAACAACGCTTCGAGCTGCGCGTGGCAACCCTGGATATCGCCTATGGCGTAGGTTGCCATCGTTACACTTCGATCGTTTGCTCAATGAAGCCCATGCGGGCCGAGCCCACGGTGATGTGCACCGTGCCGGAGCCGCGCAGCAACAGCGAAACATACGCGGCATTGCTGGTGCCTCGGGTCTGTGGATAGGACGGCAGATTCTGGCCGCTGTGCAGGCCACGGCCCCAGCCATCTAAGTGACCCAAGACTTGGTGCGCTTGGCCGATATCGGACAGCTCACACCCCATGGTGCGGACGTTGGCGTACACTGGTTCGTTGAAATCCAACGAGCGCGCCGACGGCAGGCCAAACGTGCCGAGGTAGCCGTGGTTTTCAATCCGAAGTTCGATGCGACGAAAATCGTCGCCGAGCAGCGTGGTAGTGGCCGCGCCGAACGTGAGTTGTGGGGCGAGCGCCGCTACCCGCAAAAACGCTGCAGTTTGGTCGCGGCAAATGCCGGCAAGGGCTGGTAACGCTGGATTCCAAATGCCAATACGCGGGTCGATGCCGCCGACTTCGACCGCGCCCAGTTGCGGATGCATAAAGTGCTGCCACGGCACGAAAATTCGGCCGCCGTTGTGTTCGGCATCCCACCGCGCCAGTTTTTCGAGATCACGGCGCGAAAATTGTTCGTAGTACTGCACAAACTTCGCTGGCTTGGCCAAGCCCATTTGTTTAAAAAGATCCCAAAGCTCGACGACAACCGCTAGCGCGCCGCGTTGCTGGTAAGCGAAGTCGGCCATGTCGCCGCGCAGTGGTTTATCGGGTTCGTAAAGAAATTCATCGTAGCCTGACACGGTTGGATAGCCAGTGAACTCGGTCATCCACGCTTCGAGTTGGCGGAAAATCGCCAAGTCTTCTTGATTCATCTTGGAGTCAGGCCCGTGGCCCAACGGCCGAATCACCACGCCGCCGAACGTATGCAAATTGATCCAAGCAAAAATCTCGGGGTGGGCGGTGGTGAACTCAACGATGGCGCGCGATTCAGGTTCGCTGGTGGCGTAGGGCCCGGCGCCGGCTTGTTCGTGCCCAGGCGCCCACGACCATGGAAAGTTGCGATTGAGATCGATCGGCGCGTGGCCGAGGAAATACGGGGTCGGCACGTTGCGACCGTCGAAGTTCGCAATCACACCTTCGGGATACAACTTGTAAAACGGCCCGACGTCTTCAATGCCACGCTCGACCAACAGGCCAGGCACCTCCGGCGATTCCACCAGTTCGCCAGCCGGGTCGACCACGCGCATAGCCAATGCTAGGCCATTACCATCGACGTCTTGCGGTAACCATTTCGGTGCGCCTTTTTCCACGCGGCTATCGCGGGGCACGGAGCGAACAAATTGGCCGGTGCGTAAAATCGCTTCGGCACCGTCGGGCGAGATGCGCGGCACCACGTAAAACAGAACGTCGCGCAAACGCGCTGCGATGGCCGCGGGCAGATCCGGCAAGCCTTCGGTGTGTAAGCGCAACACATCTTCGGCCGCAGCCAACGCGACACTCGAACCTGCCACTTCAATGGCGTGCATGTTGCCATCGATCCACGCCGCTGGCCGACGATGATCGGGGTTGTTGCCGATCGCAAGCAGCCAAATCTCACGCCCTTCCGGGGTTTGACCTAGCGACTGCAAACGTGTGATGTGCGGATACGCGGTGGCCCAGCTCTGCAATTGTGCAGTTAGGCGCTGGTAATCGAGATACGCACTGCGAAAGCCCAAGTACAACGTGGCAATCGCAGGCAGCACGGGAGGTGGAAGCGTGGAAACTTTGGCCATACCGACGCTGACGGTAACAGTGTGCGCGGGTTACGGCATCCGGTGCGCTAGGAAAAACTGCCAGATGTAGTCGGTGACGTTGAGATCTTGGTTGTTGGCGCCAGGCACGGTGCCGCCGGGCCAATTGTGGAGGGCACCGGTGACAATGCAGGATTCCACCGCGCTATTGCCAGCGCAGTTCCGCGACGCTTCACAGCGCGCAGTGCCTTTTAAAAAGGTCTGCACTGCGGCATCGCTACATTGATTGCGCGTGCGCCAGCCCGCAATCGTGGTCGATAATGATGGGAAATTAATGGCCGGATTGCCGGCGATGGGCACAATGTTGTCGGCGGTGCCATTCGACATCAACACCGGTACCGGCCGCGACGGCGTGCAGCTTGCCATGCCGTTCACCGCCGAAATCGGGGCCACGGCCGCAAATACATCGGCCGCTTCGCATGCCAGCCGATGCGCTAAAAATCCACCGTTGGAAAACCCAGTGGCATACACCCGCTTGAGATCGACGCAGTAGCGCGCGGCAACCCACGTCACTAGCTCGCGCGCAAAACCAACGTCGTTGACATTGTTGGTCATCGCATCGCCGCAACACACACCAGCATTCCAACTATTGCCGATGCCTTGGGGGTACACGACGATGTAGCCTTCTCGGGTGGCGGCAGCGTCCATGCCGGTCCACTGCTGTTGCAGGTCGGCGGTGTTGGTAAAACCGTGAAAGTTGAGCACCAGCGGCGTTGGGGTGCGGCGCGCCGGTGCGCCGGTGTGAATCAAGAAACGCCGAGGCCGGCCGGCCAGCGTGACTAAAAAATCGGCATCGCCAGGTGCCGCTGCCGCCCCGGCCGAACATGGGTCGCCAGTCGATACAAACGCATCCGCCGGTTTGCCGTCGACCTGCGGCGTAAGCGTGGCATCACTGCACGCGAGTGCCCCGACGGCGAGCAGCCCGAGCATCACGATAGCGCCGCGGTGGCATCGCGGAAGATACCTGCTAGCGGTCATTCGTCGTCGAGGTGCATGCTTTGCAGCGTGCGCGGCAAGTCCAGCAAACTTTGGTTGGGCGAGCCCACCAGCATCGCCGGTTTCATGTTGGTCAACCCCCATGGCTCTACGGTGCCTGCGGTTACGGCAAAAGCCCCACCATCAATGCGGCCGACGACACCAAAGCCACTTTTCATTGGGACGCGGGCGGTTTCCATGACCAGGTCCGGCAAATGCGAAACATCGACTTCAATCAGGCCGCGCTCGCAGGTCAACACCAAACGGTACTGTAAAATGCGGCGCTCAAGCAGCAAGATGTTGCCCATCTCGCTGGCGAAGACTTCTTGCCAGTCGGCGCTCGGTCCGTCGTTGGCTGACAGCGTGGCGAAGTCGATGTGGAACAAGCGATGGTCGTCGATTTTGCGGGCCATGATGCCCGACGACGTCACCACACAATCAACAAATCCTAAGCCGTGAATATCGGCAACTTCGGACCGATGATCGGTGGCCCACCACGAGCCAGGCACATGGGGGCCACAGCCGAGGAATACGTTCTTGGCGCTTGAGCCTTTGAGCCACTCTGCGATTACCACCGCCACTTCGGGTGCGCTGCCGGTATCGCCGAGGCGGCGATCGCCATTCCACAACACGCTGTCACCTGGCAAACGGTGCACAGCGTCGAAGTGAAAATATCGACCCTGCCACGGTGGCACTAAGCTGAGCTTATCGCCGACCCGCACATTAGCGACCGCATCGAGATCTTCGGGCACGGCGATGTAGGTTTCGCCGCGGGGATTGAGTGCGATGAACAACAAGCCGCGCGGGGTTAACCCAGTTTTGCGCAGCTCTTTGAGGCCAATAATTACCGCCGCTGGATCTCTATAGTGATAAACGCGGGTGGCAAACATGGTGACGCCCGTCTACCACAAATGTGGTCAGATGTGCGACAGCATTGCCGGGGGCCGCCTGTTTACCTGGCGTAGCGCTGATTCAACCCGCTGGAATTACAGCAAGACGCCGCGCAACATGAGTGAGGCGACGGTGAAGTAAATAATGATACCGGTGACGTCGACCAACGTTGCCACCGCCGGCCCGGACGCACTAGCTGGGTCAGCGCCGAGTTTGCGCAGCAAAAACGGCAACATCGACCCGACCATGGCGCCAAACAGCACCACGCCGCCGATGCTCATGGCCACGGTCGCAGCGATATAGCCATACGCTGGGCCATAACCGCCAAAGCCCAACACGCCCCACAGCAGCACGCGAATCACGACGATGATCGACAACAGCAGGCCGAGTGCGGTGCCAACCACGAGTTCTTTGCGCATGACCCGCCACCAATCAGCCGGGCGCAGTTCGCCAAGTGCCATCGCACGAATCACCAGCGTTGAGGCTTGCGACCCAGCGTTGCCGCCACCCGAGATGATGAGGGGAATGAAAATAGCTAGCACGGTGGCCGCATGCAGTTGGGTTTCGAAATGGCCCATGGCCGTCGCGGTGAGCATCTCGGCCACGACTAAAATCGCCAGCCAGACCCCGCGCTTTTTCACCATCTGGCGCACGCTCGATTGCAAGTACGGCGTATCTAACGCTGCCATACCGCCAAACTTTTGAATGTCTTCGGTGGCTTCTTCTTGCACCACGTCGACGATGTCGTCGACGGTAACAATGCCTTTCATGCGGCCGGTATCGTCGACAACAGGCACCACGGTGAGATCTTGTTCGGCGAAAATGCGCGACAGCGCTTCTTGATCGGTGCCATCGCTGACCCGCACCACATCGGTTTCCATGATGTCGCCGACGAGTTTGGTTGGTGCCGCGGCAAATAAATCGCGAAACGACACCACGCCCAATAGGCGTTGATCGGGGTCCAGCACGTAGGTGTAGTAAATAGTTTCGACTTTGTCTCGGGCTTGCCGACGCAGATAACTGATCGCTTCGTCGGCGGTCATTTGCGGCCGCAGCCGAGCGTAGCGCGTCGACATTAAGCCACCGGCTTCGTCTTCGGCGTAGGCTAACAGTGCCTGCACTTCTTTGCGGGTCGGCTCGTCGAGCAAGGCCATCAGGGCGGTGCGATGGTTGTCGCCGGCTTCTTGAATGACGTCGGCGACGTCGTCGGGCTCCAACAGCCGCATCCATTGCCGCCGATGGCCGGGCCGCCAGTACAGCAACAACGCCGCTTGATCGGGTGCCGCCATCGCGATGAAAAAATCTTCGGCATCTTCGCGCGCTAAAATACGTAGGCCGTCGGATCGCTCTTCGAGATCAAGCAATGGCCAGGCATCGCGCAAGTCGTCAACATCAAGCTCTTCGGCGGCGGTGCTCGCGCCGAGCCCCGCTGGAATATTGGCATCGGTGGCAACTGGAATATCGGCGATAGCCTCCGCTTGGTCATCGTCGCCACGGCTTTCGGCGACGGCACGAATCTCCGCGACCATCTCCCGCGTCTCGGCCAGGTTGAGCATCACATGCTCGGAGGTACCTTCGGCCATGACGATGGGCTCGGGCACTTCAGGTGCCACCGGCGGATTGTCATCGGCGTCTGCCATGGCGACAAACTGCCAAAATCAATCGCAACTGGCTACGGCCCCGGCCCACTGATTTTGATCATTTCATGGTGGTGCGGTCGCGCTACCGGTCCCCGTTGCACTACCCGTTGCGGTCGCGTCGCTGGGTGCGTCGCCGGGCAGCTCAAATTCGTACGGTTTGGCACCTGCGATTTTCAGCGCCACGCGGACTTCGGTCGCGCCGCAACATGTGCGCGCACCGTCGATCGCACGCAATACATCGGCCCATTCGGTGCCTGGATCAATGGTCACCGCAACATCGGTGCGTTCCCATTTTTTTACGGTTTCGCGCATGGTTTGGCGCACGTCAGCGCGTGGAATATGGCCCAGCGAACCTTGCACACAGTAGGCTTGCGGTAACTCGGGCGTTTGCACGCAGAACTTACCTTTGGGTTCAACCACCATCTGAATCATCAGGCCGCCCGATGGGACATCATCGATCGTGAACACCCGCTCGTCAGAAATGTTGCCGCACAACAGCACCGGCGTTTTGCCGCTGGCTTTGAGTCGATCGATCACAGCTTTGGCGCGAGGCCACGGCACGCCGCGTTCGATTGCGAGTTGCACGGTGGCGGTGCTGCCTTGCCCAATTGCCGCATCGGCCTCGGGCGTGGCGACCAGGATTTTACTCACAGCGACCCCAGCGCGGGCCGGCGGCTCGAGTTTGCTCGTGCAGTCAGCAAGCAGCACGCCGTCCACGGTCGTTACCAATTGGTTTTTGCAGCCAGATGCGGCACTTAGACCTATACCGAGGCCCGCAAAAAGTAAGCAATCGAGGCGGATAGCAGCGCGCATAGTGGCATTAGGCACGCTTGTTGTCACTTGGTCAAAGCCGGTTGCGGCTTGTTATTGCCGGATGAGGCATTCCGGTGCGACACTGCCGAGATGTTGATGCGTATCGTTGCTGGGCTTGCTGTTGGCTTGGCAATCACTAGTTGTGCCACGGCGGAAACGCCAACGAGCGGTATCGATGCCCGCGGAGGCGATGCCCGTGTGGTCGATGCCCGGCCGTCGGTCGACGCCCCGGCCAACGCGGATGCACCACCTGATGCGTCGTGTGTGCCAGGGCCGCGGCAATTGTTGGTCAATCCCAACTTTGATTTGGTCCCAGCTGGCATGGGCTGGACCCAAATGCCGGCCGATCCAGCGACGCCGATTGTTGCGGCCCCGCCAACCGGCCTAACCGCACCAAGTGGCGCCAATGTGGCATGGTTTGGCGGCGCACCAAGTGCCACCGATGTGCTGTCGCAAGATATTGTAGTGCCAGCTAGCGCCACGAGTTTTGAGCTAGTTGGCAAGCGCCTTATCGGCTCCGAGGAATTAGTCGCGTTGGACTTCGACACGTTGACCATCACGGTGCAAAGCACCGCTGGTGCCACGCTTGCGACCTTGGCGACCTTGTCTAATGCCGACGAAAACCTAAGCGTCGCGTTTGTGCCTTTTGCGTTTGCGGCACCTATGCCATTCGCTGGTCAAACCGTGCGTTTGCATTTTCGTGCGCAGACCGATGCTTCGTTTAATACCAACTTTTTCTTCGACGATCTTGGGGTGAATGTTACTGCGTGTCCGTAGCGTCGGGCGGCAACACCTTGCCCGGCAACCACAAACGTTCCGATTCGCTTGGCATCAAGATTTCTGTCGACGATTCAAACGGAAATCTTGAATAACATTTGCTGGTGCCTGCGTAACCGCTAGCGATTCCCGCCCGCTGCCGCGAACGCCACTACGAGCTCGGCGATTTCGTCTTGCAGGGCACGCACAGCTTTACGATCGCGTTTGGCAAACTTGTTAACGAGCACGACGAAGCCAAACGGTGCAGCGGTGGTGCCAGCGTAGCCGGCGAGGGCGGAGACATTGTCGAGGGTACCGGTTTTGGCGCGGACTAGGCCTTTGGCCAAGCTGGCGGTAAAGCGTTTGGCTAAGGTGCCGTCGAGGCCAGCGA
>JAGPDK010000568.1 GCA_018057605.1 Kofleriaceae bacterium
CGCAACGAGAAGTCCTGCGCCATCCGCACCATGGCGTCGTACACGGACGAGTCACCATGCGGGTGATACTTACCTAACACCAAACCGACGACTTTGGCGCTCTTGCGATGTTTGGCGTCAGGCCGCAGGTGCTCGTCGTGCAGCATGGCGTACAAGATCCGGCGTTGCACCGGCTTGAGTCCGTCGCGCACATCGGGCAGCGCACGCGACGTGATCACCGACATCGCGTAGTTGAGGTAGCGGCGCCGCGCCTCGGTTTGCAACGAAGTGTCGCCTTCTTCGCCACCGCCAGGCATGGCCATGCCGAGCTGATCGCGGCCGCCACCGCCGCCTTT
Source organism: Kofleriaceae bacterium (assembly GCA_018057605.1). GTDB lineage: Bacteria > Myxococcota_A > Polyangia > Haliangiales > Haliangiaceae > JABFXX01. The sequence continues at coordinate 336 of JAGPDK010000568.1, forward strand.
GCCTGCGCCAGATTTGCCAGAAGCGCGCTTGGTTTGCGCAGGAGCTACTATAGGTTTTTTTGCCATTTTCGAGAACTCGGGGGCCAACGCGCCGGGTGCAGACTGCACAAAATTGTGAAAAAGTTCCAGTTGTTCGCGTGGCGGGAGCAGATCCGGACCCTGCCTCACTTTAGCTTTGTTGTCTAATTTCGGGCTCATACGACCGTCACTGCGCCCCTACAGAAGGTTCCGCGCTGAGCCGTACGGCACCGGCAAAGACCCGATCCATGGTCGTTCGAACTTGGTGCGCCTGCTGCTTCCGTGTTACCTAACATCTCCCCTATGGTTGCTAAGCGTTCGCCAATACGCAAAAAAAAAGCATTCCAAACGTTAGGCCCAGCCCCCAGTACGAAGGGCGGAATTTGGGTAGTAGCGATTTTGGGCGCATTGGTATTGATCAACCTGTACGTGTTTGTTTGGAACAAAAACACGTCGGTCGCAAGCATCAAAGAAAAGGCCAACAACGCCACCCCTGCCCTGACCGTGCCCTCGCCTGGCGGGCTTGAACCCGCGCCGCAGCCGGCCAGTCCCCCCAACCCGCCCGGCACTCGGCAATTTGTCGCCGTGCCGTCGGTTGGAATCGTCGCCGAGAACGGCGCAGCCGCACCAGGTATGCCAGGTGGCACGCTGCCAAGCGTGGTCGATGCCAAAGTCGCCAAAGGCGATTCGTTGGGTCGAATTCTCAAGCGTAATGGTGTGGGCGCAGCCGAAGCCGATGAAGTGATTCGTGCGTTGTCTGGAATTCTTGATTTCAAATCAATTCGGGCCGGTCAAGCGTATCGCATCGAACGCGCCGCCGACGGCCGCCTCAAATTGTTTGAACTTGTGATATCGAAAGTTCACAAAGTGCGGGCCGAACGCGACAGCAAGGGCACGTTGGTTGCCAAAGATGATCAGCAACAAACCCGGATTGAAGTCAAAGAGTTCGGCGGCCGCATCGATTCCTCACTGTACGCCGCGATCAAAACCACCGGCGAAGATCCTTCGCTGGTCGCGTTTTTCGTCGACGTATTGGCCTACGACGTCGATTTTTACAACGATACCCACGAAGGCGACGAGTTCCGGGTAGTGGTCGAAAAAGAATTCAAAGACCAGGAATTCCTACGCTACAAACGCATTTTAGCCGCGCAATACTCAGGCCGCGTCGGCAATTTTACCGTTTATCACTTTGCCGCCGACGGCAAAGCCGGCCGTTATTACGATGAGTCGGGCGCTTCAGTTGAAAAATCATTTCTCAAAACACCACTAAAATTCGCTCGGCTGTCATCGGGCTTCGACCGCAAGCGCTTTCACCCAGTGCTGCATCATGTCAAAGCCCACCTCGGGGTCGACTATGCTGCACCTACTGGCACGCCAGTATGGTCGGCCTCGCCTGGCGTCATTACCCAACGAGGTGTCGCTGGCGGCGCGGGGAATATGGTTACCATCAAACATGATAACGGGCTTGAAACGCTCTATATGCACTTATCTAAGTTTGCATCGAAGCAACAAGTGGGTGACCGCATCGAAGCCAAAACCGTCGTTGGATTTGTTGGCGCGACAGGTTTAGCCACCGGCCCGCATTTGCATTTCGGAGTCAAAAAGCACGGCGCGTTTGTCGATCCATCGCGACTAGAACCAACCCGTGGCCCGGCCGTGCCCACCGCCTACAAGGCCGAATACCTTGCCGCTACTGCAAAGCTCAAAGCCCGCTTGGCAGCGCTGCCAACGGATCACCGGGCGGCGAGCCTCGCTACCGCAAGTACAGCCACCGGTATCAGCGCGACCATGACTCCGCCAGGATTGTAGCGGCGCGGCGCGACGTGCGAATTGCTACAACGCCACCATAGTTTTAAAGCCGCCCCAGATCATGCGCTTGGTATCAAAAGGCATGCCTTTGGTTTTCGCAATGAGCTTGAGCATTTGCGGGTGTTCCATCACCAGCGCATTGACTTGATCGCGATGACGCCGTGATTTGTATTCGATCCACGAAAACCAAACGACCTCGGTTTTTTTCAGTTTCACGCTGCGCGGGAACGACGTCACCTTGCCCATCGCCACGTCGTCGGCCATGCACTCGTGATAACTCAAAGCGCCACACGCCATCCAGATTGCCCCGGCCTTGCGCGCAATTTTTTTATATTCCGCGACATTTTTCCGGGGGATTGGCAAAACAAATCCATCAACGTAACTAGGCATTGGCAACGTATAGCCCGCCACCGCCGCTTTCTCAACGAACTCCGGGTTCATTGCCCCCGGCATCACCACCGGCCTGCTACGGTGACAACGCATGGCCAAGCGCCCACCCGCCATGCCATCGTTGACCTCAAGCCGGTGAACGTGGCTCCATTCAAATCCAACTGTCGCTAATTCAGACGTTGCGATCGTCGGTTCAGGTCACGCCTGTTGCAAAAATCGCCTACAGTCACTCGATGCGCCCTTCCCGCAATATCCTGCTCAGCGTTGCAGCTGCAAGCCTGGCGCTGCAATGTAGTTGCGGCGACAACGCTGCGGCTTGGACGTCTTTGTTCAACGGCTCCGACCTTGCTGGCTGGAGTGGCGACCCGTCGGTGTGGCGCGCTGAGCCTGGCTACATCACGGGCAAATCGCAGGCGGTGGCTCGCAATACCCACCTGATCTACGCCGGCGAGTTTTCAGACTTTGAACTGCAAGCCAAGGTGATGGTGCTCAATGCAGGTAGCTTCCCCAACAGCGGCATCTTCTATCGTGCGCAAATCACCGACGCAGCGGCGTGGCAAATCAACGGCTACCAGTCGGATGTAGGCATCAACTATTGGGGGTCGCTCTACGAAGACGCCCGAGGCGAACTCGTTGCGCCGCTGCCTGCCGCACAAGCAGTTGCCCGCGACGGTGACTGGAACGACTATCGAATTGTCGCGCAAGGCAACTCGCTCCGCCATGAAATCAATGGTGTCACCGCGGTGGATTTCGTCGACAGCGATCCGCAGCAGCGGCGCACTGGCGTGATTGCCTTGCAGTATCATCAACCGGGCGAAGGCTTCGAAGTGCGGTACACCGACATTCAAATTCGAGAGCTATCGAGCGAATAAGCTAACCAGCATCGCTTTGACTAAGCGTCCAAGCTGCTGGCGGCCCCTCGCCCCAGCGTTCGCTAGTGCGCTCCATGTGGGCCTCGATCAAACAAGGGACGTGCCCAATGCTGGTCACTTAAGCCCAATCGCACGAAACCATCAGTAATTTTGGTTACTTACTCGGACCACGGACGACGGACCTCCGACGACGGACACCGGAACTACCGACCGCGCACCAAAGCC
>JAGPDK010000569.1 GCA_018057605.1 Kofleriaceae bacterium
GGATTAAGCACCGCTGGGTTGACCATCACCTTATCGAGAAAGCGCGACGTCGTGGCTTCCCACGTAGAGAAGCTTTGTTTCCACAGTTGCCAAGGTTTCATGAGGTTCTCACAGGTGATTATGGCAGGCGAAATCGGCGCAACAAGGCTGCATTGGTAAAATCTGGGTTGGCTTCGTTTACGGCGCTATCGATGTGCACTACTTCGCCGAAACACTCAAACAGAAACGATAATGAGCGACGTACAAATGTGGCACCGCCTGGATTCGCGATGCGCGTGACAATCGTGGTGACTTTGAGCGCTGGCGAAAAGCGCACGTACGGTACCTCAACTTGGCCGGCATCGGCGACCGCAATTTGAAAGCGGTCGGTGCCCACAAAGGGCAGACCGGCAATGGTAGCGCCGGTAATGGCAACGGTAACGTCGTCGGTGTTGCCGACGACCACCGGAAACCGCAGCGCTGGCACCGGCGTTGGATAGCGAATGATGGTTTTGGCCGAGGCTGGCATATCCACATGCGAGGCCGTGCCCCACAGCCACAGCGCGCGGTCGTCTTTGCTGTAAATCGCATCAAGGCCACTGCCTGCGTCGATGACAAATTCTCCGTCGGGAAATTGGCTGGCATACCACTGCGCCCCGAGTGCGGTGGGCGTGATCGTGATGTCTTGGTCGTCGGAAAATTCGGTGGAAAAATCCCAACGTCGAGCCGTGGCGTCGCCGGTGCCTTGGCTGTTGACGGTGCGCGCCACGCCAGCCGGCGACTCGATATAGTTGGCGGCAGTGGTCGCAATTTGGATTTCGTCAGCGGAAATTTGACCGTCGCGATTAGGCACGCAGCTTAGGTCGGCAGGTGGTGGATTACTAATCGGCGTTTGATTGGCATTGCACGCCAGCAGTCCAGCGCTTACGCAAAGGCCGTGTACCAAGCACGGCAGCGTCGATAATCCCGATGGACGAAGCTTTTTGGTATGGTGATTTTTCATGATTAAAACCGAAAGCTCACATCAGCGCGCCACAGTTGGGCAGCTTGCGCTGCGAGGCTGGTGTTGTCGAAGGCTGGGCCAGGCAAAAACGCGGCGTAGGTACCGCGAACCGCGAAGCCATCGCGGCTCCACACCCGTAGCCCCAAAATGGTTTCGACGCCCAACCGGCTAGCGCCACTTGGTGTGGAGGCAGCTTCAAGGGCCCACGATGCGACCACGGCACCGGTTAAGTCGATTGCGGTAGCGCCCACATTGGCGAGCCGCACGCCAGTGTGTGGCCGCAGATACACAGCGTCGGTTACGGTGCCGATAATCCGCCGGAACATGATTTCGTCGACGATATAGTCAGGATGAAACCGGAAATTGTCGATGGTGGTGTCACGTGGGAAGCGGAATTGCGGGCCATCAAGGCTGCCGGCCGGGGTGACACTCTGGGTTGGGTTGGGAAACGCGCCAAAGCCTGGTGCATCATCGCCACTGGCCGCGCCAGCGTTGAAGCCAAAGCGGGCATTGCCCAAGGCATATTCGGATTCGACGGCGACGCCCCATTGTTGCGAGGTTGCTGCTTGGGTTAGTTCAGCGCCCGGGATCGTCGACGGTTGACCGACGGTGGCCAACGCGCCCACGGCTTCGGCTTCGAGCCGGAAATCAGCGCGGCTCCAGCGCAACCAACCGCCAAACGTGGTTGCCGAAAAATCGCGCCGAATCAAATCGTTGGCGGTTGCGACAGCGCCGGTTGAGCCAAGCCCACCAGGTAAATACGCTGAAGGCACATCGCGATCTTGAGTGCGATGGCTCAGGTACGCCGCGTATTGCAGCGTGGTGAGGCCCACGGCCGAGCGCCGCTCTAGCGTGGCCGGCACTGCGATGCGCAACAAGGCCAACGTCCAGGTTGAAACGTCGTCGGTCGGCGTTACATCAATGATGTTGTCTTGGGCTTGGGCCGGGGTAAATGGCCCACTGGCTGCGAAATCATACGACGCGGCTAACACATGGCCTTTGAGGGCCATGGCAAATGCAATGCGGTCAGCGGCATCACCGCCGTTGCAGTCGCTACAGTCGCCGCCGTTGGCAACCATGCCGAGGCCAAAGTGCGCGCCCATGCGGCCAACCGCTAACACCCCGACGGGCAATAACACTTCGCCCCATGCGCGCTTCACCACTGGCGTGACGCCGCGTTGGCCTGGGCTTGCCGAAAACGCTGCAGCGCGTGGTGTGCCAGCGATGGGTGTGGCCCCCAGGCCAATGTTGTCGAGCCAATCGATGCGGGCTTTGACTGCAACGCCTAAGCCCGCAGCATAGAACGAAAGGTCGGTGCGCAAGCGTGCGTCGCCGACGGTCAGCCACTGGCCACCGTCGAGCGGCACTGGGTAAAGTGATTGGCCCGAGGTGTCGAGGCCACGATCGAGATCAAGATTGCGCAGCGCAATGCCCCGGCTGCGAAACGCACCGTGGATTTCAAATACCGATTCTTCACGCGGCGACGCATATTTGCGTGGCGTAAGTTCGGCGCCGATCATGCCGAGATCAGTTGATGGGCCGATGAAGTCGAGCACTGGCACTTTGGCTACGGCTGGCCGTGGCGGTGGTTCGTCGTCGGGAATCGGCGCAGCGGTTGGTGGTCCCGTGGTCGCAGCGGCGGCAATCGGCGGCGTCGCGGTTGGTTCGATTTCGGTTGCTGCCGCTGGTTCGGTTGGAGTCGTGGGAGTTTGGGCTGCTGCCGTCGTACCGCCAACCGCGGTGAACGCCGTGGTGGCGACAAATGCGATGAACGCAGAGCAATACAAGCGAGCCATTAGCGCACTACTTCCGGCGTGGTTGCATCGGTGGGGCTGGTCGGCGCAGTCGCCGCTGCTGTCGCGGTCACGGGGCGTGCCAACGGCTGCAGAAATGTACGCAGCGCAGCGATGGTATTTTGGCGAGCTTCGATCATCGGCATGTGGCCGCACAACGGCAGCACCACCAGCGTCGCGTCGTCGAGTTGCCGCACTAAGCGCTGGCCAAACCGCAGTGGCGTGACTTGATCTTCTTGACCCCACAACACTAAAACCGGTTTTTTGAATTCGCCATAACGCGGCGATAACTTGCGAAAGTCTTGGCCGCGCGCTGCCGCAAGCGCCGCGGCAATCGCACCGGGCCGAGCGGTTTCGGCGATGACCGCATCGACGCGTTTTTGGGTGGCGAAGCGCGCATCATAGTAGGCCAGCGGCACGCGCTCTTCGGTGCGCTGATCATAGAACATCGCAAACAACATTTCGCCGATGCCACCGACATGGGCCCAACGAAAAAAACTCGGTACTTGTTCGTCGTAGACATAGGCTGACACCAACGCTAGCCGCTCGACGCGCGCTGGTTGCGCCAGTGCCATCGCGAGCACCACCGAGGTGCCCCACGAGTGACCCACCAACACGGTGCGGGTGATGCCAAGTTTGGCCAAGGCGCGCCACACCAGCGTTGCTTCAGCGCCCGGCGAATAATCTCCGTCGGGCCGAGTCGACCAGCCAAAGCCTTTGAGATCAAACGCGATGACATCGAAGTCTGGCGCTAGCGCATCTTGCACCGCCGACCACGATTCGAGCGACGCGCCGTAGCCGTGAATGAGCACCAAGGTTGGCCGCGTTGCGTTGTCGATTGCTTGTAGATTGCGTCG
>JAGPDK010000105.1 GCA_018057605.1 Kofleriaceae bacterium
GCAATCAACATGGCATCGTCGGCCAGCGAACTTGGTTGGCGCAACTTGGGTTCCGCAATGGTTAGAAGGGTCGTCGACAAGGGGTCCTCAGGAGCGCCAGACGTTGGTTCACGGGGCGTAGCGCTAGGACCGGGGCGAGTCACGAACGGTTGCCTACCAATCGCGAAAGATATGCGCAAGTGCAATGTTCTGCGTGGTTTTGTCCTACACTGCGACCACAGTGGTAGTACCCAAACTGGTCGGCGTAGGCAGCCTGGGCGTCGCGATCTCAACCCTCGCTAGCCATCTGCCCATCGCTTCACATCAAACCAAGGTCGCGGCGCTGCACACCTCGGTCGCCAGCGGCATTGCAGTGACGCTGCGGACGTTAGCGCTGTTAGGCTGCGAAACTGAGCTGATCGGAGTTCGCGGTGCCGACGCGATGGGCGGGCTGGCCCGGGATCTGGTCAACGCCGCCGGCATCGCCACCCCGCACCTCATCGCCCACGGTGTTACGGCAACTACGATTTCCATGGTCGCGGCCGACGGCTGGTCACGGCAGACGTTTGGGCCGCCGACCCACGGCTACGACCCCGTCAACCAACGCGAACTTTCAGCGGCGTACAAGCTGATCTCCGGAGCCAGCGCCGTACTGCTTGACGGCTCGCTACCGGCCTTAGCTGCAGCCGTCGCCGATGCCGCGCGGGCCAATCATATTCCCGTCATTTCGCATATTTCCGACGTACGCGACGGCCTTGGCGAAATCATTGCAGTGTCCGACGTAGTCATCGCATCGGAGCACGTCGCAGGCGAACTGTCACCACGCGGCGAGTTGACCGATGCCATTGAAGAATTGCTTGCGATGGGGCCCCGCACGGTAATTATTACCGTGGGCGAACGCGGCGCCATTGGCCAACACGGCGACCGCTTGGTTGAATGCGCTGCGTTCCCGTCGGAAGTGCTCGATAGTTACGGCGCAGGTGCAGTATTTCACGGTGGTTTTACCGCAGCCTTGCTCAGTGCGTTGCCGTTTGCCCGCTGTGTAGAAGTTGCAGCCGCAGCGGCAGCGTTAAGCTGCCAATCGCTAGGCGCATGGGACTTCGACATTTCGCGTGCCCAGCTTGATGCGCTGCTAGCTCGCCGCGGCTGATCACGCTGGCACTGCATCGCTGCCCGGTCCTGGTGGCAACCGATTGGGCACGCCCCCAATGCTGGTCACGTAAGGATAATCGCGCTAAATCCTCAGTTACTTCGGGTCTTACTCGGCCCACGGACGACGGACCTCCGCCGTGGGACACCAAGCCTTGCCGCCCGCGCACCAACGCCGTGGTCATTGCCGCAACCCGCCCTGCGACGGCACTGGCCGCGCGATCGTTGACGCCAGCGACAGCTCGGAGTTGGCGCATTATGTGCGCGTGTGCATGAACGAAAACAGCAAAGGCTCCACCTGGAGCGAAGCCGGCGGACGCCGGAGAGCGGGACGCGACCGGGGGGCGCGCGCTATCTGCGTCCCAACTGCGGACACGCTGTCCGGCATGCGGACACTCTGCCCAAAATGCGGACACCCACTGCGAAGTCAACGTACCCCGCGAAAATCAAATACGATTTTCTGCGATGATTTTCCAAAGATCGCCGATAAGCGAAGGATGAGTTTACCGCGCGAAATTTTGCCTGGTCGATTTTACACTCTGACGCGTCGGTGCGTGAACCGCATGTTTTTGCTGCGGCCCGACGAGCAGACCAACAACAATTATTTGTACTGTCTGATCTTGGCAGCGATCCGTTTCAATATTGTGATCATCGCGACCTGCGCGGTTTCCAATCATCACCACACCACGCTGTTGGATCGTGATGGCCGGCTGCCGGAGTTTGTGCACTATTTTCATGCGTTGTTGGCGCGCTGCCAAAATTGTTACCGTGGCCGCTGGGAAAACTTCTGGGCCAGTGGCGGGCCGTCGGCGGTCGAGCTGGTGGCGCCTGAGGACATCGAGCGCGCGGTGGTGTACACGTTGACCAATCCAGTGAAGGATTTCCTGGTTGAAGAAGTGACGCAGTGGCCCGGCGTTAACAGTTGGAGCGCGTTGCGCGCGGACCGTGCCTTGACCGCTACGCGGCCGCGGCATTTTTTTCGCAAGCGCATGCCTGCGCGAGTGGAGTTGAAGATGACGGTGCCCGCCGAGGCGGGCGTTGGCACCCACGCTGAATTCGTCGAGCGCGTTGGCGCGCAGATTGCCACTGTCGAAGATGATTGCCGCCAAGTTCGCAATGCCACCGGCCGGCGCATCTTGGGCCGTCGCGGCGTGTTGCAGCAGTCGCCGTTTGATTCGCCGACCTCCTCGGCTCCGCGTCGGCAACTTTCACCGCGCGTCAAATGCGCTGACAAATGGCGGCGCATTGAAACCCTCACGCGCAACCGTGCCTTTGTTGCCGCGCACCGTGAAGCTCGCCTTGCGTGGCTGGCCGGCCTGCCGCACGCCTTCCCGCCCGGCACCTGGGCCTTGCGCCACTTGGTCAAGCCTAACGCCCGCGCCGTCCCCATCGACCGCGCCACCACGTTCGCCGACCACGACCTGTAGTCGCCGCCCTCCGCAAAATCTGCTGCCCCGCCCGACGATCGCCGCCCGCCTCGTCGGCGCTAGCATTTTCGGCCCCGCAATTTTGGCCATTTTCTCACGCGTTCAGCGCCACCATCGGTGCCGTTTTCACCGCGTTGCGCTCCGAAATCAGCGAGCAACGCGGGTTTCCGCTGGCCACGCGCCGCCGCGCCCCGCCGCGCGAGCGGGGCTCACGAAACAAACCTCGTTCGGGATCTTCCGATCTTTACGACGCTGCAACCGATAAGATTAGCCAATATTGGCCAATCATCGACGAAGCCCGATAGATTCTGTCGCGCTACCTAAACCGACGGCAGAATTTTGTCGGGTTGCGACCTAGCGCAGATCTATTCCTGCCGTCCGAAAGTCCGAAAGTCCGCAAGTCTGCCGTCCGCTATCCGGACACTGGCGAACTTGCGGACCAAGAGACCAAAAATATTAAGTGCGGTCTTCGGAGCATCCAAGCGGAACGCGAAAGCCACGACTACTGCCTATGGATTTCGTTACCAAGCGCAGAACGGAAATGTCGACCAGTCGTTAGATGTCCAAACCTCGAAGCTGTCGCACGGAACCGGTACCCATTTATCGCGTGGACTACCGCGAGCACATGTCCCGCAAGAAAAACCGACCGGAAAATCGTCTAGCCAATACGGACCAAATGTCCGCGCTTCACGATAAATAATTGCATGCCGCGCGCTGTAGCCTTGGCCCAACAAATCCTTGGCTTGTGTGGGGCCTGCTACCGGCGGTGGTCCTAGCACCGCGAAAATTCGCCCCACTGCGTACCGATGATCTTCGGCAATCAACGGACCCGCCGGAAACACTTTCATCGATGCGCTCGGTATCGAGATGATGAAGTCGTTGCCAAGTGTCTGACCTTCGCCAAGGATATACCCACCAGCACTACTAAACTCGCCCTCCCAAAGCACAGTCGCACCCGCACGTTCCGGTACTGCAGTGCCAACCATCTCGCCCTTCACACTAAACACGCCTGTCGGAGCTGGAAGTTCTTCGACGCTAGTACAACCCCACGCGGTGAAACAGAAAACTAAACCTGCCGCCGGCCCAAACCCTAGTTGCCGCAAATTCTTCACCATAAACTTCATTGCCTTCTTGTCCACGTAAGCCACCACAGCGCCGCGCCAGATTGCTAGCACCACGAACTCGTTCGGACTCTTGAATCATTCTTTTGTTGGCGGAGAAGGAACTGCATCATTCGGAAACGCAAAATCTTCGGCAGTGATTTCAATTGTGTCACCTGATTGCATTTCTAAAACCATTTTCTTCAGATCAACAGTGCAGAAATAAATACTTCGGCTTGGTCCCCATGATTCCAAAGATGAACATTGAAATTGAGAAAATTTTGAAGCAACGATTTCCACCGGTTCACTTGGGTATTTTGCTATAAGCAAGCGAATTGATTTCAATCGCCAGTCAATAATTATTTCTTTCAGTGGAAGATCGTGAAAGTATGGATATTCAAGCATGATATCACTTTTTTATCGGAAGATGAGCTTCTGGTGAATCCTCAGGAACCGGTGGCGAAATCCTGACCGGGGTTTGTTTTATCACGTTGTCGCGCAACTTCTCGCGCCATCGGCCGATGCCCCCCGGATGCGACCAGCCTACCGCCGCCGTGGAGCCTACTACTTCATCACCCGCCGTTGCACGCAACGAAAATTCCTACTGCTTTCCGGCAAGTTGACCGATGCGCTCGTCACCTACGCGCTGGCCAACGCAGCCAAACGCACGCACATGCAGATCCTCGGGTTCTGCGTGATGTCGAATCACTACCATCTGGTCTGCTACGACCCGCATGGCAACGTATCGAAGTTCGCGCATCACTTTAATCTGTTCGTGGCGCGCAGCTGCAATGCCGCCCACGGCCGCGCCGAGAACTTCTGGGCCAGCGATGGCATGTGCATTGTCGAGTTAGTCACGCGGCAAGACGTCGTCGATAAACTTGCCTATACCTTAACCAATCCCGTCGCCGCCGGCCTCGTCGGTCGTGCGTCAGCATGGTTTGGCGTCAGCAGTTGGCGCGCGATGATCGACGACACCGCGCTTGAAACTGCACGACCGCGTGTCTTCTATCGCAAGACCGCACCGGCGCTAGCCTCCGTGCGCATCACCGTGCCGCCGGGCATGGGGCCTCGCGCTGCCTTTGTCGCCGACGTCGTCGCAGCGGTACGCGCCATTGAACATCGTTGCGATGTGACCCGGCAGCAACACAAGACGCAGGTCCTGGGCCGCGCCAACGTCTTGAAGCAATCGCGCGAAGCTTCGCCAACCACCCGTCATCAAATGTTTGGACTGCGACCGCGCGTCGCGTGCCGCAGTCAGTGGGCGCGCATCGCCACGCTGCAACGCAATACCGCCTTCGAGCATGCCCACGCTGCCGCTCGGCAACGCTTGCTGCGTGGCGAGGTCGCCAACTTCCCGCTTGGCACCGTTGCGATGCGGGCCCTCATCGGACCGGTGCGCGACCCCGAAGGCCCACCGTTGCTGAACGTGTTTGCGGCGTACGCCGACGCGAGTTGATCGCGGGAGGCCAGCACACGGCCGTGTGGTTCGTTGTTCCTTGAAAATTTGCCCGCTGCACCAACTCGCCGCACACCGCGGCCGTTCGGCGTTTTCGGGCGCGCCCTGGGACGTGCCTGGCCTCAACCTTCGACACAACCTGCCTCGGCTTGTTGCCGCCGTTGCGGCTGCGTCCCTAGTTTTCACGGTCTGCCAAAAACAAACCCCGGTCGGGATTCGGGCTAAAAACAAACCCCGGTCGGGATTCGGCACTCTGACGCGCCGCTGCGTGAACCGCATGTTTTTGCTGCGGCCCGACGAGCAAACCAATAACAATTATTTGTACTGCCTGATTTTGGCAGCGATTCGCTTCAATATTGTGATCGTCGCCACCTGCGCGGTTTCGAATCATCACCACACCACGTTATTGGATCGTGATGGTCGGCTGCCGGAGTTTGTGCATTATTTTCATGCGTTGTTGGCGCGGTGCCAAAATTGTTATCGCGGCCGCTGGGAAAACTTTTGGGCCAGTGGTGGGCCGTCGGCCGTCGAGCTGGTGGCGCCTGAGGACATCGAGCGCGCGGTGGTGTACACGCTGACCAACCCGGTGAAGGATTTCCTCGTCGAAGAAGTGACGCAGTGGCCGGGCGTCAACAGTTGGAGCGCCTTGCGCGCGGACCGTGCCTTGACCGCTACGCGGCCGCGGCATTTTTTTCGCAAGCGCATGCCTGCACGCGTGGAGTTAAAGATGAGCGTGCCAGCCGAGGCTGGTGTCGGCACCCATGGTGAATTCGTCGAGCGCGTCGGTGCGCAAATTGCCACCGTCGAGGATGATTGCCGCCAAGTCCGCAATGCCACCGGCCGGCGCATCTTGGGCCGTCGCGCCGTGTTGCAACAGTCGCCGTTTGATTCGCCAAATTCCTCGGCCCCACGCCGGCAACTCTCGCCGCGTGTGAAATGCGCTGACAAATGGCGGCGCATTGAAACCCTCACGCGCAACCGTGCCTTTGTTGCCGCGCACCGTGAAGCTCGCCTTGCGTGGCTGGCCGGCCTGCCGCACGCCTTCCCGCCCGGTACCTGGGCCTTGCGCCACTTGGTCAAGCCCGACGCCCGCGCCGTCGCCATCGACCGCGCCACCCAGTTCGCCGACCACGACCTGTAGTCGCCGCCCTCCGCAAAATCTGCTGCCCCGCCCGACGATCGCCGCCCGCCTCGTCGGCGCTAGCATTTTCGGCCTCGTAATTTTGACCAATTTTCCCCACGATCAGCCTAGCGCTGGCCGCCGTTTTCACCGCGTTCCGCTCCGAAATCCGCGCGCACCGTGCGTTTTGATCACCGCGCACCTCCGGATTGCCGGCACGTGCTTAGCGCTCGCGTAACAAACCCCGTTCGGGATCTTTGGGATCTTTCCCGCTTGCCGCGCCGCCCTCGACGGCCGCACCTTGCTGCCGTGGGATTTCACGCCAACCGCGTAGCGTAACCGCGCCGTCGTGCGCTGGCTAGACGGGCCACGGCGAGCATTTACGATGTAATTGTCGCTCTGCAGCTAGTTGATTGCTTTTCGCATCGCCAACCGAATTTGCAACACACCGTCTTTAACTTCGCAACAGTAATATGAAACAGATTTACCCGACACCAGTCGACGAAGATTGCCGTCTGGAAGTACCTCCAAAAGATCAAACCCTTTATCTTTCGCTCGATTTTTGATCTCCAAATATTTTTTGTCTTCACGATACGATACAGCTTCTTTTAGTAACACAACAATTTCGGTAGCAGGCAGGGCTGCGGATTGTTGCAGGCTTTGAGCAATCTGGCAGGGTGAATGTACACTTTTGCAAGTATATGGCTCTTGAGCTGGAGGCTCTAGCTTCACAGGAATTGGTTTATCTCGACAATCCATGGGGTCAATAATGTTTGTCTGCGATTTTTCCAAAACATTTGCTTTAACACCGCTAGCATCAATGACGCTTATGCTCGATGCATCCAGCGGCGTCTTGATTGGCTCAGGCAATTTTCCATCAATTTTTTTTGATGGCGAGCAGCCGAACACAAATATAAATACTGGAATGAATATCCGGTTCATTTTACACGCTCTTTGATAGTGCCGGTTTCCTGAGGGGTGATTGTCGGAGATGGATCGTGCGTAAGAATGCCGTTCATAAGTTGGTTCGGCTCCTCTGAGTCTTCGAGGCCTAAATTGTGACTAACCTCGTGGGAAACCGCATTGACGGCTATAGCCCTGATTTCTTTCTTCTTTTCTTTCTTTGATTTGCCGTTTACTTTTACTGCCGCCATTGCAGCAACGACTTTGTTAATATCGATGACTGCATCAGTGCCGCCGATCGTGGCAACTCCTGTTGTCTCACTCTCTCCACAAAGTAGTTCAACGCTTTTCTTATGTTCGTCAGTGAGACTGCTGGTCGCCGCTATCGATTGACCATCTTCGCAATCGACAATCGCGAGGTTTGAACTATTTCGGCTGGAGTTCACAGGTGCGGTGGGTTGAACTACTGTACCGGTTAACTTAACACCTACAGAACTTGCCGCTTTGGCTAAGGTTGTTGTTGCTTGAGCCGCGGCCGCGCTCAACAACTCAGACCTTGCCATATCAATTAGGGTATCTCGCCGCGTAGAGGTGTCACGAACTTCCACTGCAAATGATTTCGGCTTTGGCTTCCGTCCATCCGGATCCACATACCTGACCGGATTCCCCAGCACATACTGGTACAAATTCCCCTTCCTTGGCTCGACCCACGCGGCATCCGGCGAGAACCGATACAGCGGATCGCTCTGCGTCCACCCCAGCAGCACGCCATCATAATACCGCGCGCCGTAGTACATTAATCCGCCGATTTCATCCGTGTACTTGTCCGTCACCCGCCTCCGATGCGCGTCCTTGCCAACGGCCATCGGCACTGCGACCGCGCCACCGTCGGTGGCCTCCACTACTTCGCCGTACGGCGCGTACACAAAGCTGGCATTCACCACACCATCACTGGCCACCGCCGCCAACGTGTTGCTGCCCAAGCCATGAAACTGATACTCGACGCTGGTCGCGGTATTGCTCGTGCGATTGACCCGCGCCACCGTGGTGCCCAACGCTGGATGCGAATACACATTGCTCAGCGTCGCGGTGTTATTGCCCGCACCACCGGCCGTGTAATACGCCTCGGTGCCGCCGATAAACCACCGCAACCCGGTCTTCACGCCGGCCGCGTTGCGATACACAATCGCTGCCCGCGCGCCGGTTTCGTCGTACCAATATTCTTCCGAGCCACTGACCACGTTGGCCACTTGCTTGGTCACCCGGCGCAGATTGTCTTCGCCGTCATACACATAATCCCAGCGTTCATTGCCCGCGGTGTACGTGCGCGACGTTTGATTCCCGGCCGCATCATACGCATAGCTCGCGTAGTTCGCGCCACCGACCACGTTGGTCAGCGCGGTCACAGCTTCTTTATCGACCCCAGCCGCACCGCCAGTGCCATACACGTAATTCACTTCGCGTGGTTTCACATCACGCCCGGGCAGCGCCGTGGTAGCCACCAACTTGACTCGCGTCAACCGGCCACTGTTGCCTGGCGTCACTGTCGCCACCGCTGGATCGCCAAAGCTATACGTGCCATCAAACACCGTGGCCCCAGCGTTGACGCGGGTGAGTTGATGCCGCGCATCAAATTCAAAATTGAACGTCTTGGTGTTCGATGCACCCAACGTGTGCACCAACGATTTCAAATCGCCGGTGCCAAAATACGCCAGCGTTTGTTTGGCAATTTGCACCGTGCCCGCGCCTTTTTGAATCGTTTGCGACAGCGGCCGCCCCAACGAATCGTAGACCCAGTTGCTTTCGATATACGGCATCGACCCGGTGGCCGCGAGCTGATCGGTGCGGCGCTTCGTCACCAAGCCGGCGACGTTGCGGGTTTGCACCGCCATTTGTTGCGTGGTGTTGCCGGTGCGCATCAAATCCAAGCGCTTGGGCATGCCGCGGCCGTCATAAAATGTTTGCACCATGGTTTCGGTGGTGCCCGGCACCGTCGATGAAATCGGCATGGTGTCGCGGAAGTAGGTCAACCGCGGCCCGAAATGCGGCGTAAAGGTTTGGTAGAAGCGGCGATTAAGCGCACCAAAGGTGGTGACGTCGAGATTTTGGCTAATGCTCGAACGATTGCCCAACGCATCATAGCTATAGTCGGTAGCCACCCTCGGCAACGTGGCATTGGGTGCATACGCCGCGACGCTGGTGAGCCGGCCTTTGCGATTGCCACCAAGATCCCACGTGTACGTGTAGGCACGTGTGCCGAACAACGCTTGATCCGCCGCAATCAAGTTGCGTTGCCCCACCGTTTTGGTCGCCACCCGATCTAGCGCATCATACGTTTGCAAATTGGTGTAATCCGCTGCCAGCGCGCCGGCGGGATACGGCACTTGCTCCGACACCATGTTGCTGTTTTTGTCGTACGTGTAATTCCAGGTTTTGCCATCGCGCGTGATTGCCGCGCGGCGGCCCGCGAAGTCATGCACCAGCGTGGTCACGATGCCTTGCGGCTCGGTGATGGTGGCCATCTCGTTGCGTGGGCTGTAGGTGTATTGCGTGGTCGCCCACTGGCCCGGCCCGGTTTCGGCGCGACGCTCGGTCACGGTGATCAAGCGGCCAAAATCGTCGACGGTGCTGACCGTCGAGGCCACCGGTACCGGCAGCCCAGGTGCCAGCGGCACCGGCTTGCCGGCAGCGCCGACAACTTCGGTGGTGGTGCTAGTGCGGCCGTCATAAACCATGTCGACACCACTGCGGCTTGCAGCGACAGCATGGTCAGGCAAACGCATGCCGGTAGGCCGGCCAATGCTATCGAACGAATACGTGGTGATAACTTGGGCGCTGGTGTTGAGCGTTGGATCCGGGGTGGCAACCGAGATCAATTTGCCGTCGTTGCCATAGCTGTAGCTGGTCACCGCGTCGGCGGCTGCCGCGCCATTCGCAAGCTGTACCGTGCGCGTTAGCCGGCCGCTGCCGTCGTAGTCAGAACGCACGGTGGCCACGGTGCCGAGCGCTGCGGTCGCGCCCGTCCAGGCGATCGAGGTAGGTTCGATAATTTTATACGTAGTCATCGACGCCGGCACCGGCGTAGCGCCAAACGTTGGGACATCGACGTACTTGTACTCGGTGATTTTCGCCAACGTGTACAAGCTGCCGTCAGCGGACAACGTGACCGAAGCCTCAAGTGGCCGCCCAATGCCATCAACTTTGGTCGCGTGTTCTTCTTTGAGCGGCCCGGTGCAACTGCTTGGGCAGGTCCGTTCGTTTGGGCCGCGCGTCGCGATCACCGCGCCGGTACCGTAGTCGTAATCTTGGTCGATTTGATGACCAAGTTCGTTGATGGTTACGACTGGAAACAAACTCCAAGGCGCGTCGTAGATGTACTCGGTGAACGCGGTATTCGCCACGTTTTGCAACGGCTTGTACTGTTTGGTGACCTGGCCAAGCGCATTATATTCAGTGCGACTCTCAGCAAAATCGGTGAGGCTATCCGAGAAAAACGTGCGTTGCTTTAACGGTAGATTCAGCGCGGTATCCCAGTCGGTTTCCGATTTAGCAAACGGCACCAACACGCCGGCAACTTTCAGCGACGACACGCTGGCGGTTGAACGCATGCGATACGTTGTGCTGTTCGAGATGTAGGTAAATGTGCTGGCAGTTTGCCGATCACCATCGACAAACGCCGAATTCCCGAGCGAAGCCGCGCCTTGCATCGTAGAGGTCGTGGCGGCCCACATCTCCGGCGCACCCGCCGAAGGAAACGCGGTCAGCGTGCTGGCCGTGCGGCTAAAGCCTGCTGGCGTAGCGATGCACGCGCTCGGTAGTTGACCATTGGCGCACGTGTATTTGCGTTCTTCGGTTGCATGATACGTGGTGATGGCCGCACCAAACGACGTGCGCGCTTCATACTTGGTGCGCGAGATCGAGCGCACATTAGTTGGTGCTTCGGCAGGAATCACCTGGGTTTCGACTAAACGTCCCGACCAATCCGGCGATAGCAAATCACCGACGGCACCGTACTCATATTTTTGCAACGTTTGCGCGCCGGTCGGGCTCGTCGTTGTAACTTCACGAAAGCCGCGAAAGTTCCATTTGCCTCGGTCGGCGGCATATACATTGCTTGGCGGATCTTGATTAAAGACCGGATTTTTGTAGGTCGTGGTGCTCGCCGTCGTGGTGCCCGCAAAAACATCCACCGTGCTGAGATTAGTCACCACCCACATCGCGTGTGGCATGCGGTAGCCGTTCGCAACATCTTGATCCATCACGTTGCTCACCGATGCATACGTCACCGTCGTGGTGGCACCGCGGCCATTGTTGATTTGGTACAGCACGCGCGGCGGGTGGCCGGCCGGGTCGTGGCCGGTAACCACGTTGCCCGCACTGTAGTCGACGACTTCCGAGATGCCATCACCGTCGAAATCGACGAGGTCGGTGCGGGTTTGCCAAGACGAGGTTTCGCTTGCATCACCTGGCTGGCCGGTGGTGATCACGCTGTTGCGCACGGCGGATGGCACGATGGCCCCTTGGGCCGTGAACACACCACTGAGGTTGAAGTACGCGCGATACGTTGCAGAGCCGCTGTCCCACATCATCAAATCGTCACGGCCATCAGCATCGGTATCGACCAAGCGCGACCACAGATCGCGCAAACCTCGGACCAGCCACGGGGTTGCGATGACTTGGCCAGCGACGATGTTGCCTGGCAAATATGCCTGGGTCGTAATATTGGCGCGGCCAACACTTGGGATATCGCTCACCGCTGGTGAATCGCCAAAAGCGACGATGCCCAACCCATTATTGAACCCACCTTTGAGCGGGCTGCTCACATATTCCGCGTTGACCCAAGTGCTGTTGGTTGCCATGTAGTCTGGCAGCCCATCACCGTTGAGGTCGGTCAAAAGCGCGGTTTGTGACAGCAAATTTCCGCCCGGACTTTCAAATGAACTGCGGTTAATTTCAGCGTTGCGTGGTGTGCGAAAAAGATGCGGCCGTAGGCCCGGCCGGGCTGTAACAAATTGACCGGTGCCATCATTGGCAAACACTTCCCAATACGCAGGCTGTGATTGAATCAGCAACGTTTGCGAAGGACTGTTGGCTTTCGCGAGTGCCGGATTGGTGGAGCTGTCGGCCGCAGCGACGGTGAGCATGTCGGCCAGGCCATCACCGTCGATGTCAGCCATGCCGTGGCCCAGCGCGCTGGGTTGGCCGACCATGGAAGAATCCGCGCCGTCGCTTTCCAGTGGTTGTGGTTGAATCTTGACACTGGCCGCTGTGGCCAGTTGACCGTTGCCAAGATTTTTGTAGATCCACCACGGGTAGCCATCGCACTTGCTGTAGGGCTTGTTGGCGCGATCACAATTGCTCGGTGGCGTTGGATCCGGGGTGCTGGTCCAAGAGCAGCCGGTTTCAGAAATGCTATTACCGTTGCTGGAGTAACAGCCGCCTTCTAACCCTCGCCCACATGTCGAACCCGCGTGGGAATAGCCTTCGATACACTGCTTGCTGATTTGGCCATTTTGGTTTGGACAAAAC
>JAGPDK010000104.1 GCA_018057605.1 Kofleriaceae bacterium
ATTTCAGGATGCAGCGGCGGCATGCCCCAATCTTGGCCACCCAAAAACAGTTCATCCGGCGGCGCGCCCGCGCCGGCCTCCAACACGAACAACTCGCGCCGTCGCCAGACTTCATAGGCATCGCGATTCACCCCAACCGGCAGATCAAGATAAAGCCCAACCGAGGTCCCCCACCCAACTTTGCCAAATTGTTGTTCCAGCATCCACTGTGCAAACACGTGGCATTGCACCGCGCCACGATCAATTTCCGGTGGCAACGCTGCAATGTCGGTCCAGAATCCTTGATGATCGCGCCACGGTGCCGGCCATTGCCCCCACGGCGCAGCGAAGGCTTCACCCAGCGCGCGAAACGCAGCGTAGTCGATGACGTCAGGGTTTTTGCTACACCATGCGTCAAGCTCAGCGCGCATGATGGGTAACGTGAACGCCACCTCGGCCAAGCGATTCATTTCGCGGCGACGCCACGCGTACTGCGCTTTGTAGTCGAGCCCTTGGTAACGAAACAGCCGCTGCCGCTCCAAATAACCATCGGACTCAATGTTGGCGATAACGCCGACGCGCTTGGCCGCATCGGCAAGATCGAGATACAGCTCATTCCAAAACATCCGACTCGCCGGCGAGTACGGGCTAATTTGACAAGGCTCAGCGAAGAAACCAGCCAGCAACGGCAACGTGCCAATGAACTGGCCGCCCCACTCGTCCACCAACCGGGCCAGTTGCCGCAACGTACCGAGATCGCCAGTGCCGCCGGCCCATGGCGATTTGAGTCCATAGAGCGGCGCAAACACGCCCCACGCCCCCGTCGCTTGGCTGGGCGCAACGTAGGCTTTGGTCGGCGCCGATATGATGAGCGTTGCGCCTGTCACGGTCCCCACCGCAGTTACCAGCGCCCACGTCAACGCATGGTAGCCCAGCTCACCGATGGCAAACGTCACATGTCGGACGCAATACGGTGCGCCTGCGAAGTCACGATGATCGGTGGCCGGCAAGGTGAACAACCGACCTTCGAGCGGCATCGCATGCCCGGCTTCGGTAGTGATTGCGATCGCCCAATCACCGTCGAGATCGGCACGCACTGCGAATCCGAGATCAACCACCGCACCGTCCCACGCCACCACCACGGGCGGCGCGCCCGCAGCGACGCGCTGGCGTAAAAAATCTGCGGTCGCGGCGTGAACTTGGGCAACAGTTGGCGCAGCCGGCAACACATAACCGTAGCCTGGGCCAAGTGCTGCGAGCAACTGCGCCAGCGTCGCGGCCGAGGCATCCACCGGCGTGCCCTGCCAACCGACATAGTTGGTAGCGATTCCGACGGCGTTAGCAAAATCCGTCAGGCATTGATCAAGTTCAGACATCGACTGATCCTTTACACTAAACCTTCTTTGGCTCGCCCAACCAATGCGCGCAACGCGCCAGGACTGGCCTCGTCAACCGATACAATACGGACTCCAAAGCCCGTCGGATACTGGCCACTCTCGGCACTGCCGGCTTCGACCACGCGCACTACGACAACTTTACAGCGCACGAATCGATCGAAATCGTACAGCTCTAACTGCAACGTTGACCCAACCTTAAACGGATATGCATGGGCGACACGGGTGTACAAAAACAAGCCGTGCTCGGAAAGGTCGCGAGTCCGAAACACCAACTCTTGCCCATCGTCACCGGAAATTTTTACAAACGCGTCAACTTGCACGCGCTCGGCACTACGGTCATGAATTGGCCCCGACATACCTCCGTTGGTACGCCAATTCGCAACGTGGTTGTACCGGCAAAAGCCAAAAAACAGGTGCTGCAGCGCCGGATCGCATGGTTTTTCGTCGTCGCATGGACAGCCTATGAATGATTGACCAAAACAGTTTTTCAACTGCGGCTTGGCCGTGCTAATACCCTGGTACTTTGTGCCACGTAGGCACGTTGCTAGGAAGCCCCGCACCGATGGACGTACGCTGCGAAAAGTGCCACACCGAGTACGAACTTGACGAATCCCGGCTCAAGCCAACGGGCGTCACGGTCAAGTGCACCAATTGCGGGCACATGTTCAAAATCCGCAAAAAAGGCTCGACCAATCTTGGGCCGGTGGCGCCCAACGCTGGGTCGGGTGGTGCCGCATTATCACGCGCCAAGCCAAGCACGCTACCACCACCGTCACCTACGGGCGCACCTCGCCCAGCGACGGGCGCACCTCGCCCAGGCCGTGACTCCGCGCAACCTTCCAGCGATGCAGCCCGGACCTGGTTGTTGCGTCTTGAAAACGGCGAATCTCGCTCGTGCAAAGAATTGGCTACGCTGCAACAATGGATCCTCGCGGGTACCGTAACCCGCGAATCGTTGATCTCGCGCAATGGCAAAACCTGGAAACGGTTGGGCGATATCGCCGAGCTTGGTTCATACTTTGTGATGTCCGACGACGCCAAGGCCGCAGTGCGCAGTCGCGGGCCTGGGCCAGCAACGTTAATCGGCGTGGGCAGTAGTAGTAGTAGTAACGAAGTCGGTGCGCAAACCACCGAAGTGGATCTTTCAGCGTACGCGCTGGCGGCCACCGGGGGCCCCGCGCTGCCATTGCCAGCGGATGCAGCAGGTGACGATGACGCCGACGCCCTCATCGAACCCGACCAAGTCGATGAAAGCTTGATCGCTACCGCACCGCGTCCGCGTGCTGCGCTATCAACACCGCCGCCCTTGCCTCACGACGATGCAACACCCGTCGCGGCAGCGCCGATGGCAGCCAGCCGTGAATCAACCGAACGCAATCAAGCCCCACCAGCGCCAGGCCGCACTGGACCAGCACGACGCCCAACGACCCAGCCACCGCCGCCGCCAGGTGCAGTACTGGCAATGACGGCGAGCGTTGGCGCCGAAAAATCAGGCGGGTATACCGGTACGCCCAAGGGCCAAGACACCGGCGGCTTTTCCGGGAAGGTCGGGGCTATTGCCAACGAACCGGCGTTCACCAATGGCCCAAACGCGGGGCGGGTTCAACCCAGCAGTTCGGGTGGCTCGGGGCCGTCGTCGGCAAATGCCAGTTTCGCAGGCAAAATTCGGACGGAACCGGGCAGCGACGATGTATTTCGCAACACACCAAACCGTGTCGACGACGACGAAACCGGCCCGGTGCGTGCGCCGCGGAGTTCGAGCGCAGGCAAGTGGATTGCAATTGTCGCGTTATTGGCCATCGGCGGGGCCGCCGCTGCGATCTATTTCGTAGCACTCCGACCAAGTGGCTCCACCAAGCCCACCAATGGCTCAGCGGCATCGGTGCTGCTGGGCTCAGGCAGTACCGTCGCCAGTGGCAGCGGCAGCAATGTTGGTAGTGCGGCTGTGGCCACAACTGTCGATGCGGCCGAGCCCGCGATGTCGCCGGTCGACGAAGCGGTGACCGCAGCCAGCGCGGACCTGGCTGGGGACTTAACCGATCGGTTGCGCAGTCGTAGTGACGCGTTGGCCAAACTCGAAGGCCCCAACGCTTCAGACCCATTAATATTGGCTACGCGTGCACGCATCGCCACTGCCCTCGCACAACAACTCGACGATCAAGCTGCGTTGGCAGGCACGCCGACCGCATCCGAACCGTTCCGCAAGCAAAGCAAAGAGTTGATCAACACAGCAATTGGCTGGGCGACCAAAGCCGCCAAACAAGCACCCACCAACCATCAAGCCATGTTAGCGATGGCGGATTTGCTGCGCCTGCAAGGCAAGCCGAGCAAAGAAGTTCGTAAGTACCTGAACCCTACCCCCGTCGGCGGGCAGCCTTTGGCGGTGGATTTTGCGTACCTTGATGCCCTGCTGACCGCCCGTGACGGCAAATTGGCCGATGCGCGCAAAGCGCTGGCCACCCTCGATCAAGGCGCTGCGCGGCTCGAACAATCGGGCGATGTGCGCGTTCGGTTTCGCCAAGCGATGTTGGCCTTTGCCGACGGTAAACCAATTGAGGCACGGCATTTTCTCGACACCGTGCTCGCATCCCAAGGCGCGCACGAAGGCGCGCTAGCACTGTTGGCAAAACTCGACGCAGCAGTGAACACGACCGATCCATTGCCGCCCGAAGTTGCGGGTTCTGGCTCGGGGACGCCCCCCGCTACCAGCGGCACCGCCACCAATACCGGGGGCACCGCTACCAATACCGGCGGCACCACCACCGGCACCACCACCGGCGGTACCGCTACCGGCGGCACCGCTACGAATACCGGGGGCACCGCTACCGGCGGCGAGGACTACGATCGGTTGGTTAAACGCGCCAACGATTTGGCCGAATCCAACTGCAGCAAAGCCTCCGAACTCTTCAACAAAGCGCTCGACCAAAAACCCAACGGCGTCGAAGCCTTGGTCGGCTTGGGCTTTTGCAGCCTCGATAGCAAAAACTACGCAACCGCATTTTCTAAATTCCGCGCCGCTTTGGCTATTTCACCTCGTAACGAACGCGCACTTTGGGGCGTCGCCGAGTCCTACCAACAGCAGAGCCGCAAAGAACAAGCGATCGAGAGTTATCAACGCTACCTCGAAGTTTATCCCGACAGCTCCGCCGCCAAACGCCAACTTGAGCGCCTTGGCGTGAGCAACGATGCACCAACGCCCACGCCCACGCCCACGCCCACGCCCACGCCAACGCCCACGCCCACGCCAACGCCCACGCCAACTGAGCCAATCGCCCCTACCGGCCAGCCAACCAAGCCAACCGAGTAGAGGTTGCCGTGAGGAATGATCGGCAAGGCCTGGTCGGGCGCCGCGGGTCGAGCGCCGTCGTCCGAAGTCCGTCGTCCGAGTAAGAACTAACGCATGCTGGAGTTGGAAGGGGAAACGCTGGGCACATAGCCTCGGCGCAAGGACCGGGGACCAATGGCGTCGCTTAGGCTAACCGGTGACAGGCGTGAATTAAGTTTGCGTTCCCAAGGTTTTGCGGCGGCGCAAGCGGTAAAACCTGAAACATGAAACGATGCATGTGGGCAACAATCATAATTGCGCTGATTGGGTGCAACACCCGCGAAAGTAATTTGGCCAATGGTAGCCAACGCAGTGCCAGCGACCCGTGGGCCGCAGCGCCGGGTGCCAGTGTTACCAATGCAAGCAACGCGAATGCTTCCATCGATTCACCCTTAGGAGGCATGCAAGACATCCTCACTAAAATCGGCCAACATTTAGCAACACCCGGCCCTTACGAAGCCCCCAAATCCTCGACCACGTTCGACCCACAAAAACCACATTGGGGGGTGATCGATTTTGGTGGTGACATCATCGAGCGCGAGTCATTTTCATTGACCTCCGGTAGCAGCGGCCGTGAACTCTACGCACTGCGCCAACGGTTGCATGGGCTCGGTCAACAAACCGAAATTGCCGGGGTGCTATTACGGGTTAGCGGAATTGGTATTTCCATTCCCGACGCGATCGAGTTACGCGCAGCGTTCACCGATCTGAAAAAGGCTGGCAAACGCATCGCGTGCCATACCGAGGGTGTGGCCAACGTCGAGTATCTAGTTCTTAGTGCATGCGACGAAATCGGCATGGCACCGTTAGGCGACATCGCTATCACCGGCCCGGCCGCGATGCCAATGCATCTCAAAGCGTTGATGGATCGCTTCGCCATCCGTGCCGATTTTTTGCACGTGGGGGCTTACAAAGGTGCCGCCGAACCACTGACCAAAGAGGCCCCGTCGCCGGAAATGGTCGAGACCCTCGGTGCGATTCTTGACCAGCACTACACCACCATGGTGGAAATCATCGCGCAAGACCGCAAGCTGCCACCGGCCCAAGTCAAAGCGCTCATCGATACGGGCTTGTTTCCGTCAGACGCCGCCTTGTCAGCCAAGTTGGTCGACGCGGTCAGCAGCTTTGAAGACTTCCGCGACCGCGTGACTGGTGCGGCATGGACCACCCTGGAACTGGAAGACGACAAGCACCCTGGCCAAACCGAAGCCATGGCCAAACTCATGAAGTTTGCGGGCCTGCTGCCAAGCCCGCGCTCCACCGCGCCCCATGTCGCGGTGGTCTATGCCATTGGCGATATCGTCGATGGCGACGGCGACGGCATCATCGGCGCGCGCGAACAAATTGCATCGCACACGTTAATCGCAGCGTTGCGAACCCTGACCAACGACGACAACGTCAAAGCCGTCGTGCTGCGCATCGATTCGGGTGGCGGTAGCGCGCAAGCCTCAGAACTGATTTGGCAACAAGTCACCGCCCTTAAAGCCAAAAAGCCAGTGGTGGTTTCGATGAGCGACGTCGCTGCCTCAGGCGGTTATTACATCGCTTGCAACGCAACCAAGATCTTTGCCCATGCCGACACCTTAACCGGGTCGATCGGGGTCGTCGGGGGCCGCATTGCAATTGGCGATGCGCTAGCAGCCCAAGGCGTTAAGACCTTTCCGCTCGGGCGTGGCAAACGCGCCACCATGATGAGCAGCCTGACCCCTTGGACCAGCGACGAACGCGCCATCGTCCAACAATCGATGGATGCGGTGTACCAGGTGTTTGTGGGCCGGGTCGCCGCCGGTCGCAATAAGGGACCCGCCCAAATTCAACCAATTGCACAAGGCCACGTATGGACCGGCGCACGTGCCAAAGAACTCGGACTGGTCGACGAAATTGGCGGATTGGATGACGCGGTAGCGTACGCACGTGAGCTTGGCAAGGTCGCGGTTGACGCTGAGCTTGAGTTCTATCCGTCGACAGTAACGCTGCGCGATGTGTTTGGACGTTTCGGTGGCGTGCAAGCATCCCTGGGGCTAGGCAGCAACCTTGGCTTCGCGCAAGCGGCGCTAGCGTCGCTTGCCGCGCTTGATCACAACCTAGCCGCCGCCGCCGAGCGCACCTTGCACGTAGTGTTGTCGTTCCGCAAAACACCGGTACAAACCATCGCGTTGTTGCCGCTGATTCAGTAGCGGTTAGCGCAACGCCGCGCCATCGAAAATTTGATTAGCCGGCGTGGTCGTGGCCAGCCGCAAGAGCGCGGCCGCTAACACATCAGGCGATGTCGAACGATACCGCGCAGCGAGGGTTTTGCCGCCAAATAAGCGCACCAGCGCAAGCCCGGCATCACCGACGATTGCACCAGCCCGCTCGCCTGGCCGCGCGTCTTCACGATCACCGGTAATGATGGCTGGTCGCGCGATCGCCCATTCAACGCCGGCTTGCATCACTTCAGCTTCAGCTTGGCCACGCGCGCGCAAGTACGCCGAACGGGCGGTGACATCCGCACCCACACTCGACAGATACACAATGCGAATCTTTAGCTTACTTTGCGCCACGGCGCTGCACGCGATTTTGGTTAACCCGTAGTCAACCCGTTGGTAGATGTCGCCTTCGACGCCATCGCCTTTCGCGCGCTTGACGGTGGTGCCGATCAAAATAAACACCACATCCGGTGCCTGGGTCACCAACATCGCCGCCAGCGCTGCCACATCCCACGGCGACTCATCAATCTGGGCACCTTGCTTGGTCCACGTCTCAAGCCATTGCGCACGCTGTCCGGAACCCGGACGAATGTGGGCAAGCACCGTGTCGTGGCGGACGCAAAGTTGCCGCACCACTTCACGCCCCACAAAGCCCGTTGCACCCAAGACCACCGCCTTCATGATGCGTGTCCCAGCCTTGTCAGGGCCGCGACTAACCGCGCTTTAAGTGGCGCGACGTTGTCAGGATTCTTAATGTCGATGACAGGTTCGTGATCGTATTGCTCATAGAACAAACTCGACGGCACTTCAGCTGGCGCACCCAACGCTTCGCGAATGCGTTTGAAGTCAGGTACGAAGCCACGATCGAGCAAGCCGATGAGGGTTTCACTAATCGTGCCCTGTAAGCCGCAGATCATCACAACTGCACGTTTCGGCGTAAGTTCACCGCGGCCAAGCCCCATGCGCTGTTCCAACATATCGAGCCGGCCTGGCGCAAAAAAGTGCTCAACACGCCCGGTGTCGCCGTTCCAACCGGGCGAGCCATCGGGGCGGCTCACTGTGCCCCAGTAGCGTAGCCCATGCTTGTTGACCATGTGTTGCAGTTCCTCGCGATGGCCCAAATCGGCCGCATACGAGGCACCATGCAACAGCACCCATTTGGAAAGTTCAACCGCTGGATCGCGCGCAATCTCGGAGCGCAGCATGCTGACGAACGGCGCCGATCCAGTGCCAGCCGCGACCATAATGCGCATGCGCGGATCGTCGTTGCCCACCGTGTCGGCCACCGTGAACACCCCGGCCGCGTGCGCACGCATATACATGCGATCTCCGGCCTTGAGTTTCCACAACAAATGGGTCAGCGGATTTTCTGACGCTGGCTTGGCAACAAATCGAATATAGAATTCGATGGGCCCGGTTGCTTGTGCAGCAGAGGCAATCGACATGGAGCGCCGCACCGAACCCAACGCGGGCACTGCCTCGTTATTGAGCCCCAGCACACAATATTGCCCCGGCACAAACCACGGCGTCGGCGGCCGTTCGTCGGGGGCAATTCGAAAAAGGGTCAACGCATCGGTAACATCGATACGTTCAACAAGCGTCGCGTTGTACTCGAGAGCTTTGGCCATGGCGATCTCCGCCGCAACGATATCATGTAAGCCAGCGCTCGCTGCTCAATGAGCCACCAACATCGCACCAACGTGTGGTGGCGAAAATCCAGGCACCCTGCCACTGCGGCAAGTTTCGTGCGATTTTGCTTATTTGCTTCTATGTGACTGGCGGTGAAAACGTCCGCTATCGATGCCGCGTCGGCGCATCATCATTATGGCCAAACCGCCAACGCAGCACACCATTACTAATTCGCAAAGCTTGGGCCCGCGCCAACGGTTCAAGCGGGGTGACGCCTACCAGCGCCGACGCAAGCAAAGCCAGCGTCGGGGCATGGGCCACGATCAACCGCAGCCCCGCGGGTTGCAGCGCCCACGCTGCGAGCAACGCGGCGATTTGCGACGACGAAGCCGTCGGTGCCAGGCGCTCGTCAACGTGCAATGCAACGGGCGCTTGATGTACCGCCAGCACAATGGCGGCGGTTTCACGCGCACGAGTCAAAGGCGAAACCCACACCTGGTCGAAACCGCAATCGTACCAACGCAAGCGTTGCCCAATGGCATGGGCTTGGCCTCGACCATGATTTGTCAACGTCCGCGTCGCATCGATGCCACGTGGCGTCGTCGTGGCATCGCCATGACGTAAAAGCACAAAATCCTGTTCCTGTTGACGCATACCGTGAATCCGACTCCAGTTCAGTTTCGCTAGCGCGCAACGCAAAGTCAACTACGCTAGTTTTTCGTGTACCTTTGCCTCCATGAAACTCTACGGCACCGTCACTTCGCCTTTTGTACGTCGGGTACGGGTGGTGGCGAGTGAACTTAATGTGGACGTCGATCGCATTGATACTGCCACCGACGCCGGCCAACTGCTGTTGGCCAAACTTAACCCGATTCGCAAAGTACCGGCCGCCCACATCGACGGTCGCACCTTGTTTGATTCCCGAGTGATTATTGATTGGCTCACCACCACGCGCGGCTGGGGCACGCTCGCGCCGCCCCGCGACCACTGGCGCGAACAAAACGTACTCAACGCCATCGACAGTGCTGCCGACGCTGCGATCTCGCTTTTTTATCTCAAGCGCGATGGCGTCGCGATTGAAGGCAGCCCGTTCGAATTGCGGCAAACCGCCCGTGTCGCGTCGATTTTTGCGTGGCTCAGCACCGAAGTATGCACCGACCAATCGAGTTTCCGCAGCAGTGGCGAATTTGGCATGCCTGAACTCTCACTCATTTGTATGTTGGATTGGCTGGATTTCCGCGCTGCCTACCCGACGCACACCGCACCCGCCTTGATGCAATTGCGGCAGACCTGGCAAACCCGGCCGTCGCTATCGGCCACCCACCCGGCTCGGGGCTGAGCATGCAGATAGGCCAAGATCTTGCGACTGCGGTCGCGGTGTTGCAACGCGGCGGCCTGGTCGGCATGCCAACCGAAACCGTGTATGGGCTGGCAGCCGATGCCGGCAATCCCGCTGCGGTTGCCAGAATTTTTGCAGCCAAAGGCCGGCCCAGCACGCATCCGCTGATCGTGCACCTCGGCGATGCGGCGCAGTTGCTGGACTGGGCGCACCACGTTACCCCACAGGCCGGCAAATTGGCGGCCGCCTTTTGGCCAGGGCCGCTCACGCTCATTGTCGAACGTCACCAACGGGTGTCATCCACCGTTACCGGCGGCGCCGCCACCGTCGGGCTCCGCGTACCTGCGCATCCGATGGCGTTAGCGTTGTTGCGGGCCTTTGGTGGCGGCATCGCAGCTCCGAGTGCGAACCGCTTTGGGTCGATTAGTCCAACTACTGCAGCGCATGTCGCCGCCGAACTCGGCGACCGCGTCGACTACATCCTCGATGGTGGCCCTTGTTCGGTCGGCATTGAATCAACGATCGTCGATGTCTCGCGCTACGATCGGCCGGCCACGTTGCTACGGCCCGGCGGCATCGCGCGCACTGCGATTGAAGCCGTGATCGGTCCCCTAACGTTGCCCAACGCAGAGTCGCCGGTGGTCTCAGGTTCCTTGGCAAGTCATTACGCACCGCGCGCAACCGTGGTAGTTGCGGCCCAAGCCGACGTGCCGGCCGTGGTTGCCGGTGCCATTGCAGGCAACCGCAACGCGCGCATGGCCGTGATGGCGCCTGGGGCGTGGTTTGCGACATGGCCAGGCGAAGCCCTGCCGCCGTCCGTTGTGCGTTGCGCTCTCGCCGATGACGACATTGGCATCGCCCGTGGTCTGTATGCGGCCTTGCGAGATCTCGACGACAGCGGTGTCGAACTCATCGTGGCTGCGTTGCCTCCGGCTATTGGATTAGGCGAAGCTGTGGTCGACCGTTTGCAACGTGCTGCTGGGCCGCGTGCGTAGCCTAAGAAAGTTGTTATGACCGCTGCTCGTTCCACTACTGCTCGTTCTGCTGCTGCTCGTGCCACTGCTGCGCGTGCCACTGCTGGTCGCGCCACCAAAGCGCGTTCGACCACCGCAGGTGCGCCCGCCGCGCCCAACGCCGCAGCACGCTCGGGCTCGCTGCGCAAACCCACGCCGCTCGCACCATCACAGCCCCGCGTCGGCATCATCATGGGCAGCAAAAGCGACTGGGCAACCATGAAGGGCGCGAGCGAAACGTTGACCGAACTCGGCATTGCCCATGAATGCAAAATCGTTTCGGCCCATCGCACACCGGATCTGCTGTTCGAGTACGCCGCAACCGCGGCGGCCCGTGGGCTTGAAATTATTATCGCGGGGGCTGGCGGCGCCGCCCATTTGCCGGGCATGGCCGCAGCCAAGACCCACTTGCCAGTGTTTGGCGTACCCGTGCAATCCAGAACCTTAGCCGGCATGGATTCGTTACTATCGATTGTGCAAATGCCCAAAGGTATTCCGGTCGGCACGCTGGCAATTGGCGAAGCTGGCGCGGTGAACGCTGGCTTACTCGCCGCCAGTGTCTTGGCGCTGCATGACCTCGCCGTGCGCACCGCATTACTCGCCTATCGAGCCCTGCAAACCGCCCGGGTGCGTGGAGACACGCTGTGACCAACGCCTTGATGCCCGGCGCCACCATCGGCGTGCTGGGCGGTGGCCAACTTGGCCGCATGATGGCGCTCGCTGCTCGCCGCATGGGTTACCGCATCATCGTCTTGGATCCTTCGCCACGTTGTCCGACCGCGCAAGTTGCCGACGGCGTGGTGGTTGGGGCCCTCGACGATCTCGAGGCCGCTAAACATTTGGCCGCGCAGGTCGATGTCATCACCCTCGATACTGAACATGTGCCTGCGGAAATCCTCGACGCGTTGCATGCCCTTGTGCCGGTGCGCCCTGGCCCCCATGTGCTGCGCACGATTCAAGATCGGTTGACGCAAAAACAATTCCTCGACGGTTTGGCAATTCCACAGGCACGCTGGGCGCCCGTGTCATCGGCCGCGGAACTTGATGATGC
Source organism: Kofleriaceae bacterium (assembly GCA_018057605.1). GTDB lineage: Bacteria > Myxococcota_A > Polyangia > Haliangiales > Haliangiaceae > JABFXX01. Next base: position 11,923 of record JAGPDK010000104.1, read on the forward strand.
GCTGGCGCTACTCGGTGGCCAAGGTATCGTCAAAGTGCGGCGCGCCGGGTACGATGGCAAAGGCCAAGCCCGCATTGATACCGACGACGATGCGTTGGTCCGGCACACCAAATTCGCGCAATTGCGCGGTCAGCCGGCGGTGGTCGAAGAAATCGTCGGTTTCCGGCGCGAGATTTCGGTTATTTTGGCCCGTGGCCTGGACGGCAGCATTGAACTGTTTCCCATCGCCGAAAATCAACATCGCAAACACGTGCTGCACCTGACCCGTGCCCCGGCGCGGATGAGCGTCGAAGGCGCGGCGCGCGTCGGCGAGTTGGCGGTTGCAATTGCCCGCGCGCTCGATTACGTCGGCGTGCTGGCAGTTGAAATGTTTGAACTGCCCGACGGGCGCGTGTTGGTCAATGAAATTGCGCCACGGACCCACAACAGCGGCCACTTCACGTACGGCGCGTGTTCAACCTCGCAATTTGAACAACATGTGCGAGCCGTGTGCGGGGTTGCCTTGGGCTCCGCGCGCGCCCTCAGCGGCGCGGTCATGGTCAATTTATTGGGCGACCTTTGGGCCAAAGGTCCGCCACCGTGGCAACACGTACTCAATTTGCCTAATGCCCGCTTGCACCTGTATGGCAAAGATGGCGCAGCGCCTGGCCGCAAAATGGCCACGTGGTGCTGCTCGACGACGACACCGACCGTGCCGTGGCCGATGGCAACGCGATGTTTGCGCAGCTGAACCCTTCATAAAAC
>JAGPDK010000570.1 GCA_018057605.1 Kofleriaceae bacterium
CGGGCACTGATACCGGGACTGACGAGCAACGCGGCCAGTCACGATGGATCGGCACCAAGAAGGGTCAGTAATTTATGCACTAGTCCTTAGGGCCTAAACCACAAACCACTGCTTGCCGCCAAACTTCCGCGCCTGCATGCGGTGCAACTCCGCATTCGTTGGGTCCTGCAATGCGATAAAAGCTTGCGCGACATTGTGATGGGCAAGTGCACGTGGCGCTGGCCCAAGTTGAATATTGCGGGTCAGTGGCAGCAGCACTTCAATTGCGCCGGCCGCATCACCGGACGCCAGCCGCAAGCGGCCATCGGTGACCGCGGCCATCACGGCCTCGACCGAACGCGGCGTGAACGGCCCCATCGCGACGAGCTGCGTCCACAAGACCCGACCCGCAACGGCATCGGTTTGGGCCAACACCCCCGCTTCAATCAAACCAGCCAAGCGCTGCCAACGTCGCGCCGTTGCCGGCAACGGGTACGCGCGCAACAACCCGAGAGCGTCGTCGTATTTGCCTTGCTGCTCAAGCGCCATCACTTGATACAGCACCATCGGCATACTGCCTCGTAACCCAAAGCGCCGAGGTGGCGTCACGCCGATCAGATCAAACACCTCGGCAGGCTCGCCGACTGCAATTGCCCGCGACAACGAACCGTGCAAACTGAATTCTCGATACAAGAACCACAAACCAAACACAAATACAAAACTCAAACTTGCAACGGCAATTGCGACGCGACCCGAACCTGCCGTGCTGGCAAGTCCAATGAAGGAGCCCGCCAACATCACAACGATTGCCAAACTAGCTTTAGCGCGCATCGCGGCGCACCTTCACAACGGCCCCTGGCCGCGTAAGCAATCGGCGAGCACCAACGCCATTTCCAATGCTTGTTCGTAATTTAGCCGCGGATCAACGCGCGATCGATACGCACGTTCGAGATCCATTTCAACTAAACCACGCGCGCCGCCCAGACATTCCGTGACGTCATCGCCGGTAAGTTCGAGGTGCACGCCGCCGAGCCGTGATCCTTCACTGCGATGGACGGCGAAACTCTGGAGCAACTCATCCAAAATTCGATCAAACCGCCGGGTTTTCACGCCGGTTTTGGTGGTTTCGGTATTGCCGTGCATCGGATCGCAAATCCACAACAATTGCCGGCCCGAATCCCGTACAGCGGCGACCAGTGCAGGCAACTTGCTCGCTACATTATCGGCACCCATGCGTTGAATCAGCATGATGCGGCCCGGCTCTCGCCCTGGGTCTAAGGCATCAAGCAAATCAAGCAGCCATTCGCGCGTCATCGCTGGGCCCACTTTAATACCAAGTGGATTGCGGATGCCGCGGTGAAATTCGACGTGCGCGCCGTCAAGTTGCGCTGTGCGCATGCCGATCCACGGCAAGTGCGTCGATAAATTGTAGTATCCATCACGGCGCGGCACGCGGCGGGTCTGCGCTTGTTCGTACGGCAACGCTAGGCCTTCGTGGCTGGTGTAGATATCGACGCGGCGCAACACCTGCGCATCTACGCCGGTGATCGCCGAAACAAAACTAAGTGATTCGCGAATTGAATCAACGATTTTGTTGTAGCGGACCGCATGCGGTGACCCGCTCGCAAACGAAACGTCCCAATATTCAGGATGATGTAAGTCCGCGAAACCACCGTCGGTTAACGCCCGAATAAAATTGAGCGTCAGCGCTGCACGTTCGTAGCCACGCAACATCAACGTTGGATCGGGATTGCGATCAGCCGCAGTGAACGGATCGCGGTTGACGAGATCGCCCCGGTAGGCCGGCAACGTCACATCGCCCCGCGTCTCGGAATCAGTCGAGCGCGGCTTGGCGTACTGGCCGGCAATACGCCCGATGCGAACCACCGGCTTGCGTGCGCCATGAACCAAGACCAAGCTCATTTGCAACAGAACTTTTAAGGTGCCAGTGATGGTATCGGCGCGACAATCGTCGAAACTCTCGGCACAATCGCCGCCTTGCAACACGAAGGCTTCGCCACGCGCGGCGCGCGCCAGTTCAGTACGCAGCGCTTCGACCTCCCACGATGTCACCAGCGGCGGCAGGCGGTGGATTTCGGCGACAACGGCGTCGAGGGCGGCGGGGTCGGCATACGCAACCTGCTGGGTCGCGTGATGTTTTTTCCAAGAGTCTGGGGTCCAAGTCATGCCCGCGAACCCTACCCTATTTGCTCGATTCCGACACTACGGTTGACCATGCGGCGACGCGATGGCCGCGGTATCGCGTGGATGGCGCTCACGCGCGATGACTAACCCGCGGCGAGCGGCTTACGTTTCAAACTCAGCAGCGCTGGCTTGGGTGCTACCCGGGGCAGCGGCCCGACCGGCAATTGCGGCTGATCGGCAAGTAGCAAGCGCGTGACAACCTCGCCTCCAACTAGATGCCGTTCGACAATTTCCGCGATGTCAGCGACGGTAACGTTGCCGTACCAGACCTGCTCTGGATACACCACCAGCGCCACACCATGCGCACACTGATCAAGGCACCCAGCAGCGTTGGCACGAATATCTTTGTTGAGCCCGCGTTCGGCCAGCGCCGCTTTGAGCGCGTCGCGTACCGCAATGCCGCCGCTTGCGGCGCATGAACCTTTCGGATTGTCGGCTGGACGTTCATTGGTACAGACAAACACATGGCGCTGCAAAAACGGCATGTGCGCATAGTATCACTGGTGGCCGAACTTGGCGCCACAGCGCCTACGACAAGTTTGCACGCTGGCGTGGGCGACGGCCAACATGACCGCCGTCCCTGGCAAGGTTCGAATTTGAGATCAACGACCGCTACCGCTGCGAATTTTTTTCAACTCACCAAAGAACAATTCAATTTCTTCGGCCTTGCTGTAGAAATGTGGCGCAATGCGAATGCCGACACCCGGTCGATGGTCGCAAAAGAATTTGCGTCGGTTGAGTTCACGACACACATCGCCCGACCCGGTAAAATCGAATACCACTGACCCACCACGCTGAAATTCCGGCCGTGGACTGTTGAGCGTAAAGCCAAGTTCATCAACCCAAGCAATCGCTTTCGCAGTCAGCGCCAGGCTCTTCTCGCGAATCGCGCGCACGCCAATTTCGCCAACGATTGATTGCCCTGCCCGCGATTGATACAAGGCGGCAATCGCAGGTGTCCCGCCCATGTAGCGCCAAATATTGTCGGCATAGGTTTGCTCGGGCATGGTGAATGCGAAGGGGGCCGTATTGCCGAACCAGCCGGTAATGCGTGGTGCGTATTGCGGAATGACATCCGGCCGCACGTACAACCAGGCTGCGCCGGGCCCACCACAAAGATATTTCACCGAACCACCACAGGCAAAAGACACGCCGAGATCAACGACATCAAGCGGGATAATCCCCACCGATTGATAACAATCCAAAATGATATGGGCCCCAACCGACTTAGCCTTTTCACAAATCTTTTTGGCATCCTGAATGTAGGCCGAAGAAAAGATCACGTGCGACATCGGCACAGCGACGGTGTGCTCATCAATCGCGTCGATCATGGCCTGGGTGTCGATGGTGGTACCGTCGGCACTTGGCACGATAACGCACTTGGCACCGCGTCGTTGTTCGGCCTGCCAAACGTACGACACCGTGGGGAACATCAACGC
>JAGPDK010000571.1 GCA_018057605.1 Kofleriaceae bacterium
CGGTGCGCCCTCCTGCGTTGTAGGCTGAGTGCGTATTGTTTTGCTTTGCTTGATGTTGTGCGCTGGTGTGAGCTCGGCGGCCGCTGAACACCACGCGCCCCGGCCGTTGCCCCGCTTTGAAATGGGCGTTTCTTTGATGGGCTTTGGTGCTGGCGTTGGCGCCAGTGCGGTCGGCGGCGTTGGGTTGAATTTTGAAATGGGCGTTAGTCGCGGTCGCTGGCAAATGTTTGGCGAAGCCGCGCAGCTGTGGGGCTTTCACGAAAAACGCGACGGCATGGGAGGGCGGTTTGGCGCCGGAGTTCGGTATCTGGCGCGGTCGGTTGAAGTGGATAACAGCGCGGCGATTGAACTTTTTGGTGAAGCCTCGTTGGGCCTCGAAGCATTTGCATGGCGCCAAGGTGGCCAGTTGGTGCAACCGGACCTCACCATCGGTGGTGGCGCGCAAGTACGCAAGTTGCGCGACTATCCAGTGCTGATTCATTTCGGTGGCCGCTTGTTGCTAACGCCGGCGCAAAACGTGACCAGCGGTCCAGCGTGTCGCGGTGCGTGTGGCAGTACATCAAGTATGCCGGTGCAAGGCTTCATGGCGTTGGTGGGGGCGCAATGGTGAACCTCGCGCGCAACGTAGTGCGTGCCACTTTTTTGATCGTAGGTCTCGCGGCTATGACTAGTCCGGCTGCCGGACATCCGGTGCGCCGACAAGTGGACCTGGTACTTGACGAAAATGGTGACCCCATTGATCCCACGTTGGTGATTGTCCAAGATCCACCGCCGCCACCACCGCCACCGCCGTCACCGGTTTACATTGCGGTTGAGCCGCCGGTGCCGCCACCGCAACCGGCGCGACCGAAAATACCGGCACGTACGATGTTGGGGTTTCGCATCGGTGTCGGCAAGCTGGTTATCGGCCAGCAACCGGTTACCACGATGGCTCTTGGTGTGGTGACGGAAGCTCGCTTGCTCGGCAAACTGCGAGGCCTCGCTGAATACGAATGGCTCAACCTGTCCGATGCCAGCACGCTAGCAACCTCATCGCGCAAGTTAACCGGAGGTGGCCATCGTGCCAACATCGGGCTGCGCAAGGCGTTGGTAGAAAGTACGTTTCAAAAAGCCTTGCGCTTGTATATCGACGGTGAAATTGGCGGTGGTGCCGCGTGGACCACCAACACGATAACCGGCGATAAACTTGTGCCGCATGGCCTGGTGGGCCTGCGTTTTGGCTACGGCTTTATTACCGACGTCAAGGATTCGCCATCGCGCGAATTCGAATGTGAATTTTTGGTGCGTACCATTATTACGCCCGAAAGTGCCGGGCTACTGTTCGGCGTGGGCATGTCATGGGGTGGATAGCTCGCGCTTAGCCCTGGCCTCGGCGATCATCCAGCCGGTTACTTTCGGATTGCCGCTGTGCTGCAAAAGCAACTCGCCCCTACTTCCCGATGAACAATGCGTTGACAGAAAATTTCAGATGGCGCTACCGTTTCGGCGTGCACGGCGTCCTTTTGCGGGTAGCAGTAACAGCGTTGATACTTGCGGCATGCAGCTCTGCAGCTGGTCCACGAGACTTTGTGGAAACCGACGCTGGGCGAGTTCGCGGCGTCGAGGAAGCGGGCGTTATACGTTTCCTCGGCATGCCCTACGCGGCACCTCCGGTTGGCGATCTGCGTTGGCGGCCACCAGCGCCGGTAGCCGACAGCGGCGGAAAAAACATTGTCTGATAAAATGGCGGGGCTCTGGACTAACATTGCGGCTACAGGGCGCCCCCCGTTGGATTGGAAGCCATGGGACGGCACAGGGGCCTTTTTTGGCCTCACCCTTGAAGGAGTTTCGATGGCTGCAGGTTTTCACGACACCGGCTGTGACCTACTTGATGGAGGACCAGGGTTGCTTGATACATCGGTGCTCCCGTATCCCAGCACGTTGTCGCAGTAGGCACCAGTCGATCGCTCAGTTGAGCCTTAGCGTGGGTCTGTTGCTTCAGCCAAACCTAACGTTTGAACATCATACTTGGTTGATGTTATTCAGCGCTGCCCTAGGTTAGCTCGTGCCACTGCTTGCCGTCGCTGGTCCAAAACACATGCTTTGTGCCGCTCGAAATCATCACGCCATCGTTTGAATGCAGGAATCCGAAGCTGAGTTCACGATCTGGGTCAATCTCCACCTGCGTTGCCAGCCCACCTGATTCAAGCGTGTACAGCGCTTCCTCGGTGGCAAAGTAGAGCCGATCGCCAAACCATTCCACGTCCCAAATCTGCTGCTTCACGTCGTCTTGAAGGAGGTTGATCCAGCGACCTTGTTGCCTCAACAAGAGGGTACCCATTTGGCCGCACGCGATCATCCCTTGTGGAACCGCCTTCACCCGATTGAGAGTCACGTTCGTGCAACTGTCTTGAGCTGCCCACTGTCTGCCATCGAAAGCATAAACTTGGCCGCCGAAGCCAACGCAAACCAAGTCATCGGCACGCGTTCCCGCAATCGAGTTGAAGCCTACGGTCGTTCCAAGGTTCGGCCGAAGTAGGACGCCCTGATCAACATGGTCCCAGGTGCCACGCTGGGTGCGCCGATAGACCTGACGGCTCATGCCTGTAGCGTAAAGCGCACCATCGATCCAGCGAATGTCTCTAATGGCACCGTGAATGGACGGGCCCGACGTGGGTGTTCCGATCTGCTCAATGTGATGCGTTTGCAAGTCGGCGACGGCACAGCGACCATCCGGTCCGGCAGCGAAGTACTGAAAATTTGGTGTCTGGGCTAGCGCTATCGGACCCACGCACCAATTCAAGAAGAAGTCGGTGCGACGGTTCTCATGCAACTGCCATTTCATCAGCGTAGTGTTGGGCGCGCCTCGCCGATTTATTTCATCTGCTTGGGCGACCACGCGAAGCGTATTTCTATCTTGCACAAGCGCTTGGCCAAAACTGAATACATCGGATGGCTTCTTTGACATCGGCGTGACCTCTTGTTGCTTTTGCATCATCGCATGCCGCCAGTCGTGCCGCCTCGCTCAACTCTTGGTTCAAGGCATCCTGTTGTGCCGCATCTAGCGTTCCCGCCGCTCGCTTCGCAGCGTCTGGATCGGAAAAAGGTTTAATCTCAAAACCTAGCGACGTGACTAACGTTAGACCTGGCCTCGGCGATCACTGCCTTGGCGATCCATCATCCAGCCTGGATATTCGCTCGGCAAAGCTGACACCTGATCAAGCTGCTGCAATTCTTGAGCTGACAATGTCAGGTTGGTCGCTGCCAAGTTCGCAGATAATTGTTCGACGTTGCGAGCGCCGAGGATTACGCTGGTGACATGCGGTTGATGAAATAACCAGGCCAGTGCAATGTGGGCAACGGTGCACGACAGCTCGGTCGTCGCGCGCGCGCTGGCGAGTTGATTCATGACATCAATGACATCATAGGCTCGCTCCTTGTTGATCGGTGGAAAATCAAACGCAACCCGACGCGAACCGGTCGGCCCGGTCGAGGTGCGGGTATATTTGCCCGATAAAAAACCTCCGGCCAATGGACTCCAAGGCAACAGTGCCAATTGTTGATCATTGACCAACGGCACGACCTCACGTTCGATGTCGCGTCCGGCAATCGTGTAATACATTTGGCAACTCTCGAAC
>JAGPDK010000106.1 GCA_018057605.1 Kofleriaceae bacterium
CTGCAAGCCACGATGTCGGTCAAATATCCCAATCAAGATCGCACGATGTACGTGGTGATTCGCAACCCATCACCGCAAGATGCGGCGGATCTCGCCAACGCGCACTTAAAAATGTACGAAGCATACTCACGTGGCTTGATCTCGACCAACACCGACAAAGCGTCGGAAGCGCTCTCGACAGAATTTGAACAAGTCGAAGGCAATCTTCGTAAAGCGCAAGAAGCCTTGGATGAGTTCCAGCGAGTCAACAAGATCGAAGCTATTGCACTGCAAGATCAACAAAACTTGGTCGTCGCAAACATCGCCAATTTCACCCAGAAAACCAACGACGCTCGGGCCTTGCGCCTTGAGTTGGGTGCCAAGCTCGATCGCATTCGCGCGGCCGCCAAACTCGACGTACTGGAATCGCCGTTGTTAAACATTGCCGAAGTTTCATCCTTCGATTCACTGCGTGCGCTGTACTACGCCGAGCGCAATACCTTCAAAGCGCTGTCCCACGAATTCGGCCCGAACGCGCCAGAGTACAAAAAGCAAAAAGAAAAAGTAGACGACCTGTTTGCGACCTTGCAGAACGAAAATCGCCGCCAGGCCGCAGGTGCGGAAGCGCAATTCGGTGCGGCCATGAACACCGAACGAGCGCTCATGAGCGAAATCGATCATGCAAAACAAGCAGCGGTGGAACTCAAACCCAAGATTGACAAATATAGCGAGCTGGTGCGTGACCGGCAGAAATTCGAGGATCGGTACAAAATTCTGGTTGCACGATTGTCAACCAGCGAGATGTCCGGTCGCATGAACAAGCAGCTTGATACCAATGTGCATTTGCTCGACCCGGCGTTGGTGCCAACGGTGCCGGTATCACCAAGCTTGCGCAAGAACATCTTCATCGCCGGAGCTGGGGCGCTCGCGGCCGGTTTGAGTTTGATTTCGTTGTTAGTCTTCCTCGACCGCTCCATCAAAAGCTCCGCAGATGCGCAACAAGCTGTGGGCGCGCCAGTCTTGGGCGTCATTCCGGTGTTGGCTGAATCCGACTTGCCGCGCGATGATGACCGCGCACGCGACTTGTATGTCCACGAACATCCAACCTCACGGGTGGCCGAGTGTTGTCGCTCGCTGCGAACTAACATTATGTTTAGTGCGGCTGACCGGCGGTTAAAAACGCTGGTGGTTTCGAGCGCTAATCCACGCGAAGGCAAGACGACCTGCGTCATCTATCTCGGCACCACCATCGCCCAGAGCGGGCAGCGGGTGCTGTTAATTGACACCGACATGCGACGGCCACGCTTGCACGCTTCGACCGGCGTGACCCGCGACACCGGGCTATCAAATCTGATTCTGGGCGACGAAAACTATGACGAAGTAATCCGGCAAACCGCAATTCCCAATCTATTCGTGTTGCCGTGCGGACCGCTCCCCCCGAATCCTGCCGAGTTGCTGATGACCAAACGATTTGCGGCAGTGCTTGAAGAATTGGGCAAACGCTTCGACCGCATCATCTTGGATTCACCTCCCCTGGGCGCCGTGACCGACGCGGTTGTGTTGTCCAAGCAAGTCGATGGCGCAATTTTGGTCGTGCGCGCAGGCAAAACGCTGCGCGATGAGATCAGCCGCGCGTCGAAACAAATCCGTGACGTTGGAGGCGGCATTCTCGGTGTCATCCTCAACGAGCTGGATAGTAGTGATAAGGGTGCCTATTACCAAAGTTACTATGGGTATGGCCCAGATCCGAAAGACCAGCCGAAATCCGAACAACCGAGCTAATACCTACCGGCGACGACCTGAAACAAATGGTTGGCTAAACGTGCGGCACGCTAGGCGCCCGCACGCCCAGGCGTTGTAATAGTTGCAACGCAGCAGGCATCTGCGGCTCGACGGCGAGGGCCTGGCTCAAATACCAGCGCGATGATTCGGCATCGCCAACCACGGCGCACAACAGAGCCAAAGCCACCAAGGCGCGAGGCCACGGCCGGCGGCCATAGAGCAATTGCTCAACGTGGCTACGCTCTTTTTCGGCGCACGCGATCTTGTCACCACCGCGCGCGACTTCAAGACGAAACCGGGCCCAAGCCAAGTTGGCTTCGTAATCGGGATGGCCAGGGTGCAGCCGACACGCCGCGGCCAATTCGCTCATAGCGCGATGAACATCGCCAGCCCCAAGCGCGGCTTGGCCTCGGGCAAACGCGTCGATACCTTGTTGTGCAACATGCGGATCAATAGCCCACACCGTGGCCAGTCGGCCGTGATTGTCGCGCAACCAATCATGGTAGCGGCCACGCGCTGCGATATCGATGAGCACCGAACGCGCTTTTTCAACCACATTCCATTGCGCTTGCACATTAACCGCAAGAGGCCCCAGGTCAAACTGCTCAAGCAATCGCGGCGCAAACCGACGACCTTGCAGCTCATAGGCCTGCTCGATCTGCGGGTCGTCCGCCAACGGCGTAATTTCCAGAACGTCGTAGAAAGTACTGCCGGCTAAGCGCTGCGTGCGCGCCCGTAGATGATGCAGCATCTCGGTCAACAAGCGACGCGCCGGGGTACCAATATCGGCCACCATCGGCGTTAAGGTAATGGCGTTGATGCTCGCAAGTAACCACAGCAGGCGGGCGGCCATGGGTGCACTCGTCGTCCGCTGAAATATCGTCTGCAGCGTTAACGTGCCATCGCACAGTTCCGCCAGTTCAAGCTCCGGCACCGTTAACAAACGGTCTTGCCGCATTTCATCAAGCAAGGGCGTCGCGGTCACGTAACTCGCAACATGCCAACGCAACGCCGAGCGCGGAATCTCCAAGTCCATCGCGCGCGCCGCCAGCATCATCATCGCGATGGCACGCAAATCCACCGCTGCGGGTGGCAACGCCAACGCAACTCGCGCAATGGCCCACGTCATCGACGTGGTCAACCGCAGTCGCGCAGCGTCCTGAATCGCAGCCGTTAACGTGGCAATCGAGGCTGCCGAGGTCAATAATGTCACCTTGGCGATCGGTGCTTGGACCCGCGCGATTGGCCCTTGCCCAACCGCAATGACTCCTGGCATCGCCGCACTGCGCCGCCACGCATCAACCATCGTCGACAGCTCGGTGCCCAACGCGTCAGCATCAAGCACCACGACATCGGCAGCTATTGCCACGACCGCAGTTGCGGCGTCGGAATGCCAGCGCGCTTCAAAGCCTGCCCGCTGCAACGCTTCTTCGAGTTGGATGCCAGCGCCAACATCAGACAATGCAATAAGCACCGAGGCCACGCCAAATGGTACCATCGTACCGGCGCAAGACAGCATTCTTGCCAGCGCTTCGGGCCGACAGATTTCCTACCAAGTCCTCAGATTTCTGAGTGTGCGCCCCTGTTTTGCCTGCAATTACAGCCACATAAAAGCTGGCACATGCGTTGCTGTTGGGTAGGGCATGAACACAACGTGGGCAGTTGCAGTGGTTGCGGTGCTGACACTTCCGGCCGTCGCTAGCGCCGAGCCATTTGCCGGGATTGCCCTTGGGCGAGCCGAGCAAAGCGACAGCACCGTTCAAACTGTGAGCAAGAGTCTGTTCGTTGGCTACCGACTGCGTCGCAACGTCGCGGTCCGCGTCAGCCTCGAAAGTTTGGCCGTCGAGGAGACCTGTGGGCTGTGCACCGCTTCGGCTTCGTCCGTCCGTGAGGGCCGTAGCGTTGGGCTGGCCGTGCAATATCGGTTGGTGGAGCGCGGCCGCGTGCAACCATTTGTGATGCTAGGCGTCGCCAATGAGTCATACGTTGCCAGCTACGGCAGCAGTACCACGTACATTCGACGCGAAGCCGGTGTCGGCGTGGCAGTGCCCTTGTCACCGCAGATTCAACTCGTCGGCGAACTACGCCTCGGCGCACGCGACTTATACCAGCAAAACCAAACTGACCAAATCCTCCCGGTCGCCGGCGCAGCCGAACCGACGAGCGCCTTCCTGTACGATCAAGGCATCTATAACGATGGCGCGAGCTTTCGCAGCGCCCACCTCGGCGTTGTCGTTTCATTCTAACGCCCGCGCCGTCCTCGATCCTATTTGTAATTTGGTCCCAGACCAACCCTACGTTTCGAGCGCGGTCCAGTGTAGATTACCGGTATGTCTCGGAGTCCCACCCCAACTTCATTTTTTGCGTTGGTGGTCGTGCGCCGAGGTCGACGATTCTTGATGGTGCAAGAGCAGCGGTATGGCAGCTCCTGGTCGATTCCAGGTGGTCGGGTTGAAGTCGGCGAGCCGTTGATTCACGCGGCCGTCCGCGAAGTACTCGAAGAATCCGGCGTCCCGGTCAATATTGAAGGCATTTTGCGTATCGAACACGCACCGTCGTCGACGGCGGCGCGGGTCCGCGTGATTTTTGTCGGCGCCCCCATTGATGACACCGAGCCCAAGTCAGTCGCCGACGCCGAATCGTTGCAAGCGCAATGGCTCACCATCGAAGAAATTCGGACGCGGCAACTGCGCGGCTCCGACCTCATTGGATTGCTCGAACACGTAGCCAACGGACGGCAGGTGTATCCGTTGGACCTTTTGGGTGGTGAGCTGAGTATTTGATGGTTGGCATCGCACGGTACGGATGGAACACAACCTGGCAGGCCCGACGCACTAGCGCTCCGGCCAATGAATGGGGTGGCGATGTAGTGCGCGTGATTACCGCGCATCGCGGCGCCTACCATGTGGTTGGCGATGCCGGCACGTGCTGGGCCGAGTTGCCAGGACGCAGCTATCACCGGGCCGCGGATCGTCGAGAATTACCTGTGGTTGGTGATTGGGTAATCGCCGAACGCGTTGCGGCAGCGTGTACCGGCGATGGCGCGGCTCGCATCATTGGAGTTTTGCCACGCACGAGTTTTCTGGTCCGTCGCGCGGCCGGGCGCGCCACGGAGCCGCAACCGATTGTCGCCAATGTGGATCTGGGCTTCATCGTGACATCGTTAAATACCGATCTTTCGTTACCGCGGTTGGATCGCTACTTGGCGATGTTGCGCGAAGGCAACATCACGCCAACCGTGGTGCTGTCGAAGGCCGATCTCGTGCAGGCACCGGAAATCAGCGCGGCATTGCAACAGCTGGTCGCGACCGGCGTTGCGGCGTTAGCCGTGAGCGCCCACACCGGCGCTGGCATGGACGACCTCGCGCAACGGGTGCAAGCCGATCAAACCGCGATCCTACTGGGCAGCTCGGGCGTTGGAAAATCTTCCATCATCAACGCGATCTTAGGTGAAGATCGGCAGAGCATCAAAGCCATTCGCGATGATGAGCGCGGCAAACACACCACCACGCGCCGTGAATTAGTAACCACCTCGCATGGATTATGGATTGACTCGCCGGGCATGCGCGAACTGGCACGTTGGCATGATGATCAAGCCGATGCGTTCGATGACATCACCGCCATTGCGGCAACGTGCAAGTTTGCCGACTGTCTGCATGGCGCAGAACCAAGTTGCGCAGTGCGGGCCGCGGTTGCCGGGGGCCTGTTGGCGGCCGAGCGCTTAGCCAATTACCACAAGTTGTTTAGCGAGAGCACGGAGCAAGCGGTGCGGCAACGAACCGCGCAACAGAAGCAACAGCATCTGCAAAAGCTCGGTGTCAACCGCACAACCCGTGCAAATCGTCGTCGGTAATTGTGCTAGAGTGGTGCAATGACGTACGGGCTTAAGGAGTTTGCCGCAGCAATGCCTGGCGAAACTACACTCGATCGCGCGGCGTTGTTAATCGGGCGGATCGACGACCTCGGTGCGGCCGACGGATCCAACGAAACCGCCGTGCCCAATGTCGCCTTGGCACCGTATCTAGCGCAACTTGATGCGTTGGCGGCCTCCGTGCAACAAATCATCGACCATGCCGAGCCGGCGGCTGGCCCCCGACATGGAGCGAACGAGCGAACGCTCGGAGCGGGGCCCATCCAGCGCGCCAAAGCAATTTGCACTGTGTTGTTTGACGACGCCGGGTTTCGCGGCAACGAAGCCGACTATTACGATCCGCGCAATAGCTTTCTGAGCTGCGTGCTCGACCGCAAGCTTGGTATTCCGATCACGCTCGGCATTCTGTATCTCGAGGTGGCACGCCGGGTCGGCGTGTTAGCCCAGGGCGTGAATTTTCCAGGCCAGTTCATTGTCCGCGTTGCCGTCGAAGATGCGTGGATGTTCGTCGATGTTTTTAATCGCGGCAAGATTCTCGCGCCGAGTGAACTCGAAGGCTTGGTCAAAAAGTTTGTTGGCCCGGACGCCAAACTTGAGCCCCGCTTGGTCGCAGCGGCCAGCAAACGGCAAATTTTGACGCGGTTGTTAACCAACCTGGCGGGAATTTACGGCAAGTCCGGCGATCTCGAACGCTCCATGGCCGTGCTTGAACACATGGCGATCGTCGACCCTGACAACAATCGATTATCTCGCGAATTGGCGTCGCTGCGCGACCGCATCAATACGCTGAATTGAGGTTATTCAAGTTTTGATGGCTCAACGAAATCATTCGGCACGATTAAGTTGAGCGCGCGCGGTAACACCTTGATGCGATAGCGCTCGCCAGCGGGCGCTTCTTCGCCATCGATTTGACAGCCTGGCATGGGACCACTGCGGCCTCGCACGACCAATTCAAAGTTGCTACCAACTTCCGAGTTTGGCATGTGCAAGCCCAGCGCTTCCAATCCCCGTGTCCCAACAGGATTGTGGCTGAAACCGGTAAGCATTTTGGTTAGGAAATCGCGGCGACCTTTGACCGGCAACAATTCAAATTTGCCATCATCGGACAACGCGTTCGCATCAAACACCCATTCACCGCCGAAGATGACGGTATTTTTCACGATGACATCCAGTAGATCGCGATATTGCACCACGCGATTATCGATGATGGCATCGAGATCAAACTTCACTTGCAGCAGATAGGTTTCGGCAAACCGCTGCAGGATCGCGCCGCCATACATGGCGTAGTTGCGATAAATTTTGGACAATCCAGGCACGCGGCGCAGCCGCTGGCGATCGCGATTGCGAGTGGACAAGCTCGACGCACCAAGCCCAATGGAAAACGAATCAAAGAACATGTCGCGATGCACAATTTTGCCACCGCGTTCAATTTCTAGACTCCCTACGTCACAGCCCACCACTTCACCAGCGGCGATGACAGCGGCATTTCGGGCAAAAGCGTTGGCACCAGCCTCCAGACCAAACGACTTACCTTGATCGTTGGCAGTGCCTGTGGGCATCATGCCCATCAAGGTCTCGCCAGCATGCGCCGACGACAAAATACCTTTGGCAACTTCGGCGAAGGTGCCGTCGCCGCCCAAGTAGATCACGCGACGAAATCCTTGGTCATCGATATGCGCGCGCACGCGCTCGACGGTGGCCCCGCGTGGCTCGGTCGGTACAAACTGATGGCGCACGCCGACGGCATCGAGTAAGGCGCGCGCGCGTTTAATCGAAATCGCGGCTTTGCCGCTTTGCGCGGTTGGGTTGGCGACCAGAATCGTAGCCGGCGCCCCGGTCGCGTGAAATCGTCGTAACACGTGCGAAATGTAGCATTGCTGAACGTTTTTCCCCAGCCGTGGCCCCGCATCCAACCGCTGGAGCCCAGAGTCCGGCGGCTCCATGGCTTTGCGGCAGCGTGGCCCCGCGGTAGAACCTGGCCATGGTGCCGTCATCCTTAGTCGAGCGATTATTCAACCCCAGCGAAGAGCACGCAATGCTCCGCCAAACCGTCCGCCAATTCACCCGCGATCACGTCGAGCCCCAAGCCATGGCACACGACGAAGCCGGCAAAATGAATGTTGGGCTGTTGCGCAAACTCGGCGAACTCGGACTTATTGGGGTCACCGTGCCTGAAGCGGTTGGCGGCGCCGGGCTGGACGCCACAGCGTCGGTGATCGTCCACGAAGAATTAGCCTACAGCGATCCGGGCTTTGCCCTCGCGTACTTGGCGCATGCACTCTTGTTCGTGAACAATTTCTACTATTCAGGCGACGAATCGCAGCATCAACGCATCATGCCCAAGGTGCTGACCGGTGAATGGATTGGCGCCATGGGGATGTCCGAGCCAGCGGTGGGGACCGATGTGTTGGGGATGCAAACCATTGCCGTACGATCAGGTGACCACTACCTGCTCAACGGTCGCAAGACATTCATCACCAATGGCCCCGAAGCCCAGGTGTTTTGCGTCTATGCCCGACTCGACGGCAAAATTACAACATTTCTGGTCGAGCGTGGCTTCGCCGGCTTTGCCACCAGCCCCAAGATTGCCAAAATGGGCATGCGTGCATCGACGATGTGCGAACTGCAATTTGATAACTGCCGCGTGCCGGCAGCGAATCTGCTTGGCAAAGAAGGCGGCGGCATCACCAACATGATGCGCAACCTTGAAATCGAACGACTGGGCCTGGCCGCCATGAGCCTGGGCATCGCGCAGCGTTGCCTCGACGTGATGGTGAAATATTCAACCGAGCGCCACGCCTTTGGTAAGCCGCTCAACGAATTTGGCCAAATTCAACGCTACATCGGCGAAAGCTACGCCAAGGTGGAAGCCATTCGGGCCCTCACGTACGGCGTCGCCGCAACCGTGACCGCTGGAACCCGCAACCGCACCGGCACCGATGCCGCCAAGCTTTTTGCGGCAACCGCCGCCAAAGAAGTTGCCGACGCTGCGGTGCAAGTGCTGGGCGGCTGGGGCTATTGCAGCGAGTATCGGGTTGAACAGTTTTTCCGCGACGCAAAATTGATTGAAATTGGTGGCGGCACGATTGAAGCCCACCAAAAGAATATCACCCGCGACATTACCCGCGGTTAACGCCCGGAGCCTGCACTGCCCGGCACAGCATCGACACCGGGCGCGGCGGTACTGCCAGTGGCCGGCATGGCAACCGATGGCTTAGCCGCAGGCGTTGCAGCAAGCGCCATTTCTTTTCGTGCGGCATCAAGTTTTTGCACTTGCGCCGGTGTCAGCTTGGCTTTGCATGCGCTCATACTTTGATTGTCGGTCGCCGCAGCGACACAACGAATCATCGCGCTCGACCACTGGTCTTGGGCGCACCGCGTGGCCATCACGGACTTCATGCGGGCCCCAGCGCTAAGTACAATGCCTTTCACATGTTCGCTAGCTACTGCCGGCGCGCTCTTCAACTGGGCCTGCACCACAGCATCAAGCCCTTTGGCGACTTCATCGCACGACACCGGCGCTGATTTTTTGCAGCCCATCGCTGCGCTCAGAAACAAACCCAATCCGATGACTGCTCGCATAGCGATAGTATTCACACCGTTTCGCCAACTCGGCAAGGCCGGGCGGTGGCGCCAACGAATGAACCGCCATTGCGAGCAACGTCCGAAAAGCAAAAAGCCCACCGAAGTGGGCCAATCGCGCATCGCTAGAAAGCGCTTGGGCTTAGTGAGCAGCTGGTGCAGCCGAACCGTCAGCAGCTGGTGCAGCCGAACCGGCGGCAGCTGGTGCAGCCGAACCGTCAGCAGCTGGTGCAGCCGAACCCGAACCGTCAGCAGCTGGTACAGCCGAACCCGAACCATCAGCAGCTGGTGCGGCCGAGCCGTCAGCTGGTGGGGTTGGTGGGGTTGGTGGGGTCATTGCTTTCATCATGTCTTCTTGCATTGCTTTGGAAGCAACTTCCATGGCTTGACGTTGCGCGTCGGTCAGCTTGGCTTCGCATGCTTTGCCAGCTTTTTCGTCTTTCGCGGCTTTCATGCAATCGGTGACCGCAGCCGACCATTTGCCGTCGGTGCAGACTTTGGTCATCATGCCAGCCATAGGGCCCATGGCTTTTTTCATCATTTCTTGAGCTTCAGGTGGCATTGCGGCCATCGAGCCTTCGGCCATCTTCATTGCTGAAGCGGTTGCGCCAGCGCAATCAGCAGCGGCGCCGCCACCCTTTTTGCAGCCAACCAGAGCAGGAACAGCGAGAGCAGCTACCAGAATCAGTTTTTTCATCATGGGCACACTCAACAGCATCTGGCTCGGCCGTGCAATTAAATTTCAGCGGACGTTTATCCGCTATATCGTTAAAATCGCGGTATTTACCGCTGCCAGATTGTAATGGACTGCATACAGGCTGCAATAGGACGCCGATTTAGCGCGGCGCTACCGCAGTTGCGAGGTCACAATCGTCAACATATCGCGACAATTGGCCAGGTCAGGAGGGCTGGTGGCTACGAGATCTTCGCTGCAAAAAAATGCATGTTGGCAGCCGTTCGGTCGCCGGTCGCAGTCTTTTACTCGCGCACGTACTTTTCAAACGCTTTGAAATTGTAGTTTCGGCCCAAAAAGTCCTTCACCAAAAGTGCTGCATCTTTAGTTCCGCCGGCCGCCAAAATCTTGTCGCGGTACGCCCCAGTGACCTTGGTATCCATCAACCCGGTCTTGGCAAACGGCGACAGCAGGTCTTTGGCGATCACTTTCGACCACATATACGTGTAGTACATCGCCGAGTAGCCCACCAAGTGCCCAAACGAGGCATGGAACTTGGTGCCATCCACATAGGCAAAAGGCGTCATCTTCTTCTGCAGGGCTTTGAGCGTGTCGAGCTGCTGCAGCTTGCTTGGGTCAGCTTGATGAAATTCCAGCGAAACCGAAGCGTAGAACATTTGCTGGGTAACCGCCGAACCCAAGCCAAACTTGTCGGCGCGCTGCATCTTGGCGACCAGCTCTTGCGGGATCACGGCGCCGGTGGTGACATGCTTGGCGAACTGCGACAGCGTCGGGTATTGCCACGCCCACTCTTCAAACATCTGCGACGGCGCTTCGACAAAATCCCACTCGGTGGCCACACCGCTGTGGCGAATCCAATGTTGGTTGCCGCCCAGAATGTGGTGCATCAGGTGACCAAACTCGTGAAACATGGTGACGACATCGTCGTGTTCCATCAAGGCCGGGCCGCTCGACGTCTTGGGGTCGGGGAAGTTGCAAACCAAGACGCCTTCGGGCAGCTGCGCGCCGGCAACACCGTCATGCAAGGTGAATTGCGCAGCGTGTTTGTATTTGCCTTCGCGCGGGTGCATGTCGAGGTAGATCCGACCAATTTTTTTTCCATCACGCATGACATCGTGTGCCGCGACCGACGAATGCCAGACGTGCGCTGACTTGCCATCGACCGGCACATAGGTGATGCCGTAAATCGTCGATGTAATATTGAGCAAGCCGGCCAGCACGTTTTGGTACACGAAGTAGTTGCGGACTTCACCGCCGTCGACTTGATACTTGTCTTTTTTAACTTCTTCTTCGAGCCAAGTTTTTTGCCAATCACCGACGGCAGTCGCGGCCTTATCGTGGGTCTTGAGCTGTTTAAGCAACTCATTGTAGTCGGCCTTAGCGCGCGGCTCGGCCAGTTTCCAAATTTTGGCAATAAAATCACTGGCCGCTTTACCGGAGCGAATCATTTTGTCTTCGGTGATGTAGTCAGCCCAGTTTTTGTAACCGAGGATCCGCGCCTTTTCACTGCGCAGTTCCAAAATGGCTTGCAAGATTTTTTCGTTTTGCTGATCACCACGGCTGCGAAACTGCACATACAACGCTTTACGTGCCGCATCGTTGCGGGCGTAGGTCATAAACGGATTGTAGTCCGGGTAGTCGGTGGTGATGCGAATTTTGCCGTTGCTGTCCGGCTTATGCGCCGCGATGAAGTCTGCCGGTAAACCGTCGAGTTCGGCCACGCTGGCAACTTCGATATGGCGCGTGTCTTCCGCAATATTTTTGGAAAACTGCTGGCCATGTTTGGTCATTTCGTCGTCAATGGCTTTGAGTCGCGCTCGTTGCGCATCATCGCGATCGACGCCTGCGCGACGATAATCGCGCAGGGTTTGCTCAACAAAGCGCTTGGTCAGCGCATCGGCTTTGGCGATGTCGATCGACTTGATGGCTGCAAACAACTCGCGATTGAGCGCAAGTTCCGTGGTGAATTGCGACACCGCTTGTTCACACTCGCGCGCACTATCGCGGATCGCTTCGTCGGGGTGCACCTCCGACATCAAGCCGGCCAACGCCGACGAATTGCCAACGTTGGTTAATAATTGGTTGTACAACTCCAGCGTATTGGCTTCGGTGCGCGGCCCGGTCACTGCGAGGATGTCACCCAGCAAGCGCTTAGCATTCACCAAGCCAGCACTACATGTTGCAACAAACGCGGTTTGCGCAGCCGAGGCTGGCTTGGAGGTTTCAACGGGCTTCACAGCGGGTTTCACCATGGGTGGTTCCTTACTTTCAGGTTGAATGGCAGCGGGCGGCTGCGTGACGAGTGGGGTCGCTGGCGTCGTCGGCGTAGCCGCCGGCGTACCCTTACAACTTGCCAGCAGCACGGTGCTGAGCAACCAACTGCCCGTGGACTTTTTCATGGTGCAATTTGTAGCATGACCAGCGCAGCAGTAGCACTTGACCCCACGACTGGAGTTGCGTACCAACGGGCATGACCGGTGAGCAACAATCGCAATGGGCCCCGCTTCGAGCGTCCGCTCGTTCGCTGCATTTTTGGGCCCTGCCACTGGTGGCGTCCGATGCCCGCTGGTTACCCACCGCGCTCGCCGACCTCGACGCCGTAATGCGTGATCACATGCACTGTGAACGCAAAGCCGCGACCTCGGCGTTGTCATTGCTGCGAGCCTACCCTGAGCGCGCCGATATTGTTG
>JAGPDK010000107.1 GCA_018057605.1 Kofleriaceae bacterium
GCGCAGTATTGATCGTTGCCTTGGTGCAACTGGTTAACGTTCTCGATTTCATGATGGTGATGCCACTTGGCCCAGACTTTTCGAAGTCCCTCGGCATCGACCCGGCAGATATCGGAATTATCGGCGGCAGCTACACTGCGGCAGCGGCCGTCGCGGGCTTGGCAGGCGCCGAGTTTCTCGACCGGTTTGGGCGGCGCCGTGCACTCACCGGCGCAATGCTGGGGCTCTCGCTCGCAACCATTGCTGGCGGATTATCCTGGAACCTGCCGTCGCTGGTGGCATCACGCGTGGCGGCCGGCATGTTCGGCGGACCGGCCACGGCTATTTCACTTGCGATCGTGACCGATCTTGTGCCGGCCAGCCATCGTGGGCGCGCCATGGGTATTGCATCTGCGGCGTTTCCAGTGGCATCGGTTTTTGGCATTCCGGCCGGTTTGGCACTGTCGCGTTTAGGCGGTTGGCACATGCCTTTTTTTGCAATCGGCGCGCTGGGCCTGCTGCTCACGGCAGTTGCGAGCACCACATTACCGGCGCTGCGGGCCCACCTTGGGCACGACGGCACGCGCGCACCGCGTAACCCGGCCATGTATTTTTTACGCCAGCCAGAAATGCGCTGCGTCTTACTGGCCGTCGGTACCATGACATTTTCGATTTTCTTGCTAGTACCCAATTTATCGATTTACTTAGCCGGCAACCTCGGTGTGCCACGCAACGATCTGGAATGGATGTATCTCATCGGCGGCATCACGGCGTTTGCCATGATGCTGATCGCAGGACGCATCGTCGATCGGTTTGGTGCTGCGCCGATGTCGGCCGCGGGCACCGTGATGTTAATGAGCGCCGTCGCGGTTGGATTTGTGGCTACGCCACCCGTCGTGCCTGTTGCGGTTTTTTTCGCAATGTTTATGGCGTCAGGCTCGATGCGCCAGGTGCCGCTACAAGCCTTGGCCAGTCGATTACCGGCACCGGCTGAACGTGCGCAGTTTATGTCGTTGATGTCGGCCACCTCGCACACGATGTCATCGCTCGGCGCGTTCGTCGCTTCGCGCGTGCTGCTCAGTCACAGCGCAGTCATCGCCAACGAGCCCGTGCAATTGCTCGAACGCATGAATTGGCTTGCTACCGCCACGCTGTGCATTGCGATTCCCGTCCCATTTTTGCTTTGGCGTAGCGAGCGACTGCTCAAGCGCCGCATCGCTACGCTGCCAGCCGCGATCGTGAAACAGTAAAGAATCCGCACACCCAACACATTGAGCTTCAACCGGCTATCGCTCACACTAGGCGCATGGCTGACTATTGCAGTGCCACAGCATGAAGCCGCACATCCGAATCGCCACTTGTCGAGGGCTGCCTGAACCCGATGCCGACCGCCTGCCACTGCAACAAGCGCTTTCGGCCGCAGGTATTACGTTTGAATGGCTGGCGTGGGACGACCCACAAGCCGACTGGCATGCGCCGATTACCACCGTGATTCGATCGACCTGGAACTATGTGCATGCGCATCAAGCGTTTGTCGCGTGGGCGCAACGCGTCGCCGCTGTCGCGCCGTTGTGGAATGACGCCGACGTTATCGCGGGCAACGTGCACAAAGGTTACTTGCTGGACCTCGCCCAGCGCGGCGTGGCCACGGTGCCGACGGTGTTACTACCGCAACACGGCGTGGTACCGCCCGATCTTTTTGCAGCCATCAATGCTGAGCGCATCGTGATCAAGCCAGCAATCGGCGCCGGCTCCTTTGGGGCGCGATGGTTCGCAGTCAAGGCACCAGGCGCGGTGCGGGCCGCGGCGGCGCATGCGGCCGCAATCGCACTAGCAGGTGACGTATTGCTCCAACCCTACGTTGCCTCGGTCGAAGCCTATGGCGAACGTTCCTTGGTTTGGCTCGACGGTGAATTCTCCCATGCGATCCGAAAAAGTCCGCGGTTCGCAGGTGACCACGAAAACATCGAAGGCCCCTTGCCGATCACACCGGCGGAACGCGCCCTCGCCTGCGCTGCGCTAGCGCCGTTGCTTGACCGTATCTTGTATGCCCGGGTTGATATGGCGAACGACGACGGTGGCCAACCCATGATCATGGAAGTAGAACTCATTGAGCCGTCGTTATTTTTCGCAAAGCAACCGGGCAGCGCGGATCGTTACGTTGCGGGTCTAGCGCGGCGCCTGCTCGCCTCGGCGCACCGCAATATCTAACTTGGTCACCGCCATCACCGTCGGCACCGGCGGCGTCGCGGTGATCAATCGAAAACGCGCAGCCAAGGCGTCGCTGCCAGGATCATAACTGGCGATCGTCGCCGGCGGAATTGCTTGATACAGCAACGCAGCAGTTACCTGCACCGCGCTACGCGGCAACGCCACGTGTACTGTTGCCGCACCGGCACCATGCTGCGCAACGTTAGCCACACCGATTGGCGCAAGCCGCGGATCGGCATCCGCGCTGCGCCAACCCATCGGTAAAATCCGATTGTCTTTGACGAATTTAGCGACACCCAATTGCAAGTGCGTCACCCGCGCATCGGCGCTCACCGGTACCGCCTGCCAAATACTCGGTGGCCCGCCAGCGGTTAACCGTGGCACATCAGGCACGACAGATTCCCCGGACGCATCGACACCTGCGATAACGCCATCACGATGCGCGCCGGATTCAAACACGACGCGACCGCGATGATCTAACGCCTGCACATGCAGCCACATCCGACGCGATGGATAGCCGGTGGGCAATTTGTGCCCGGTGAGATTGTCGACGCGAATCACGACTTCGATCGCACGCGGCGAATCATTCGTCGCTGCTACCACCATCGAGAGCTTGGCGGCGGAGCGCAACAGGGCCGCGCTACGCGACGCGGCACTGCGCAGATCTTCGGCCGTCACACCCGCACCAAGCCAACTCGCAAAGGGCGCCAAACTTTCCAATAAATACGCACTGCCGCCAACCAGCGCATGGCGGGCATAAGGACTACGCAACGGGGCCATAGTCGGCCGCGTTGACATCGCAGTCGAAAACGCTTGGCCATCTTGGTCGGTCGTCGGCATGTGACATTGCTGACACTCGGCCGCATACGAAGTTGGCACTTCCGCCTCAGTGGAAAACCCCGACGCACGCCATTCGAGATACGTCCCCTGCTCCAAGACCTCGTCGCCACCGATGCCAGGCACTACCACCGTGTGGCAACTGCCACACAATTTGCTGCTACCGATGTGAGCCCCGCGCACGGCCCGCATTTGGATCATTTGCTCCATTGCAGCGATCATCGGCGCAACTAACATCCCAAAGACCACTCGATCCGTGCGCAACACTAACCCGCCGTTGAAGCTGGATCGTGCACCGAGCCCATCGGGCAACGCCGCATGACAGCCGACACAGGTGACGCCTTCGCGCGCCAGCTCGGCGTACGGTGCCGGGTTATCAAGCAAGTCCGCAAGCGCCAAGCGCTGCCCTGCCAACCGCGCTGCGGCGTGCCCAACCGGCGCATGACAGCGCAGACATAAATCGTCGATGGCGTCACGTTGCGCAGGCCGGTTGCGTTGTTCGCGCGCCAAGGCTGCTAAAAAATATGGATCGCGTGCCGCGAGCCCCATCATCGAGACCTGCCATTCACCGATGGGCGAGACGTCGCGACCTTTGCGATCCCGCATCGACGTGGCATTAGCGCTGTGACAACGCGTGCAAACCTGAACGCCAGCAAACTCCGATGTATTAACAGCGACCGCCGTTGGCAAATCGGCCTGCGGCACCTGGCGCACAACCGCTCCACAACTGCCGCCGACGTGGCCAACTGCGGCCACCAGGCAAAGCCCGACCAACCGCAGCAACCCTCGCAATCGTGAGCGCAGCGCGCAGCGGCTGTGACTTGGCTCGTTCATGGCACCGTCCCTTGTTTCCATGTAACCAACCTTGGCCACGACTGCAACTTCGCGGGTGTCAGATCGCCCCAAGCTCGGCAGCTCGTGGCAGACTACGCGCATGCATCGCATCGTCGTCGACGCCATGGGCGGAGATCACGCCCCAGAACAAATCGTGGAAGGCGCGGCCGCCGCGTCGCTTGGTTTACGGGGCGCGGAAATTATTCTAGTGGGCGACGCCGCAGTCTTGGGCCGCCTCCTGCCGCGCATGCGGCACGACGGCTCACGCATGCGGGTCCACCACACCGCGACCTTCGTCGACATGGACGAAAAACCGGCTGAGGCCCTGCTGCATAAACCCGACGCCTCGATTTTCGTCTGTGCCGACTTGATTGCGGCCGGCCACGGCGATGCGTTGGTATCGGCCGGCAACACCGGTGCTTCGGTGTTGGCCTGCGCCAAGAAATGGAAACTGTTGCCTGGCATCCGACGCGCGGCCTTGGCGTCGGTGTACCCAACCGAACTTCGCCGCGGCGAGAAGAACGATCCGTTCTCGTTGATCCTCGATGTCGGTGCAACCATCGAAGCCTCGGCCGACGACCTCGTTGGGTTCGCCGTGATGGGCTCGGCCTACGCACGGTTAGTGTCCAAAAATCCACGGCCCCGAGTTGCGCTGCTTTCAAACGGCACGGAAGCCGGCAAAGGTCCTCTCTCAGTAGTTCAAGCCCATGAAATCTTGCGCGCCGCCAGCGACCTGAACTTCATCGGCAATATAGAAGGCCTCGATATCCCACGCGGCGTGGCAGATGTTGTGGTCACCTCGGGGTTCGTAGGCAACGTGGTGCTCAAGATGCTTGAAGGCGTATCCGAGACCGTGTCGCGGCTTGCGCGTTACGCCCACAAAGAAAAACTGGTTTGGCGCATTGGCCTCGCCGCGTTGTCGTCGGCGATTGATCAACTCAAAGTCGTAACCGATTGGCAGCAGTACGGTGGCGCGCCATTATTGGGGTTTGAGTATCCTTTCATCAAAGCCCATGGCCGGTCCAACGCGCGCGCCATCACCAATGCCATCAAAGTTGCCAACAAAGCGCTTGCTGGGAATCTGTGCGGCAACATCGCGCGCACCATGGCCGAAGTCCAAGATCAGCAACAAAGTGTCGCGCATCCCGAGCATCAGCCATGAGTTTGGCACGCCTACTTTTCGAACAAGCGTCGCGCAAAACCGCGGCAGCGGCCAAGCGCATCGGCGCGCAAATTGGCTTGCTTGAACCGCCGCCGGCAACCTTAGCGTTTGGCGCAGCGCCGCCACGCCACGTATTTCGCTGGGACCTCGATAAAACCTACCTCCGTACCGAGTTCGACTCTGTGCGCGACCTGCTCAAGGCGGCCATTGAAACGGCGGCTGACAAACAAGCGTTTCCAGGAGCCACAGCGTTATTGCGCTCGCTGCAACAAGATGGCCACCGCATTTGCATCGTATCTGGTTCGCCCACGCACATGCGGCAAGTGCTCGCAGCCAAGCTCACCTTAGATGGCGTCGCTTACGATGAGTTTGTACTGAAGAACAATTTGCGCAACATTTTACGCGGCCGGTTCCGATCACTGCGCGCCCAGATTCCCTACAAATTGCCGGCCATGCTGCAAAGCCGCATCAATGCCACCGCGCCGCTTGAAACCTTATTCGGTGACGACGCCGAAGCCGACGCGGTAATTTATTGTTTATATGCTGACATTGTTGGCGAACGAGTTTCGCTCCAGGAGTTGGAGCGTGTGCTCGCGGCCGCCCGAACCTACGACGATGACGCCCAACGTGTACTCGACTTGGCACGGCAAGTGCCCAAAGCCGATGCCGTAGGTCGGATGTTTATTCATCTCGATCGCCGATCGCCGCCGCAAGGCTTTCGCAAATTCGGCCAACGGTTGGTACCGGTGTACAATTATTTCCAATCAGCATTGGTGCTATTCACCGACGGCGTGTTAACCGCACGGCAAGTTTTGTTCATAGCGATCGACATGCTTGAAACCGGCCAATACGAAGTGAGCACGTTGGCAAACTCCATGCAAGACTTGTTGCGGCGCGGCCGGCTAGCACCCGAGGCTGCCGAACAACTCGTTGCCGCTGCCGAAACTGCCGTCGCAGGTGGGGCCTTGGCCGGTCGCGGTCACATGGTCGCGGAGTTTCGCAACAGCATTTTGGCGCTGGCCGACACCCCGCCCGTACCGTTTGAAATCACCACGCTTGACTATGTCAGCCTGGTCGATGAAGAGCATGCAGCGCGTAAAGATCGACGCAAAAAGGGTCACAGTTAATTCGTCGCACGAAACCGGCGTGTAGCGCGACATGACCGCCCCACGCAACCTCATCACGGCTTACATCACGACTTGGGTCCACGTCCCCACGTTGTCGGTTGCCGCCACGATGCTACGACAACAGTAAAGCTCTCGTGCGGGCGTCAAACTCCAATCACGTTCGATCAACGTCACAAATCCAGCCGATAGCGCATACCTGTGCCGCATCGCCGGCCGCGACGATGCCCGGTGCATCACGATAGCCAGGCTGTCGCATTTATGATGCCGCGAGTAGCGTCGGTATTGCTTGGGAGAACCAAGCCAACAACCATCGCGTGCGGTCGCGGTTGCGAGTATCATGTGCGAAACATGTCGGATTCTCGTAACGTGATCGTATTTGCCGTCGGCGAATTGCGTTATGCGTTCGAAATTCGGTGGATCCGCGAAGTGGTTACGTTAGGGTTCGTTACCACCGTGCCGTCGGCGCCGCCGGCGTTGTGTGGCGTTTGCAATCTGCACGGCCACATCGTCCCCGTGATCGATGTCACAGCCATCGTGCCAGGCGCGGCACCATCCAACGGCAACGCGCGACAAGGCGATGGGGCTTTGCTCATTGACATTGCAGGGTCGGTGATGGCGGTTCGTTTAGAAAAAATCGATCGCGTGGCATCGTACGAGTATGACGGGCACTACTTGCTCGATGGTGCCAGCCAAATCCTGCTATTGGAACCAGTTGAGGTTCATCGCTTGGTCGCCCAACAGATTGCCCAAGTTGGGAATCGAGAAGAACTGGCCTCGGGCGAACGCGTGGTTCAGCCATGAGTGCCACGACTGATTTCGATGCTGAAGAACTCAGCCTATTGCGCCAGTTGTTTGCAAGCGAAGCTAATGACGCGCTCGATACCGTGACCCGGCTTTGTCTTGATGGCAACGCCAACCGCCCTGGCCCCGAAGCATTTGCTGAAATGTTGCGTGTCACCCACGCGATCAAGGGCGCGGCCGGCACGGTTGGGCTGCTCACCGTCGTTGATGCCGTGCATCAACTCGAAAGCAGCCTCTTGCACTTGCGCGATGGCCGGCCCGCATGGACCACAGCAATTCGCGACAACATCGTTGATATCTGTGACGGCATCCGTGAGGTCGTCGAACGCGGCGCAGCGATGGCCACCTTGCCGCCAACCCTGGCGGCCTTGTTGATGCAACTAACCCGTGACGAACCAGCGCCGGTCGCCGCCGTCGAAATCGACCCCGCAAGCGCCCCCATCGCCCCCATCGAAACTGCGCGTTCACATTTACGCGTTGCGCCAGAACGCATCGACACGGTGATGTCGAACGCTGCCGAATTGTTATTTGACCGCACCCGCATTGAACGCCGCACCCAGCTGCTACGCACCGTGGCACGCGACATCGCGCGTATCCGCCAGCAACTACGCACGGCGATCGACGATGCGGCGCCGTTGGCCGCAACGACCTCGCTGACCATGACCAGCCTCGAAGCCGAACTGGCGTTGCAGGCGACGTTGTTGAGTCAAACCAGTGCGGCCCTCATCGACGAAACCGAAGCGTTGCGGCGCACCATTGGTGAGCTGCAAAAGAGCTTAACTGCGATGCGCATGGACACGGCGCAATCTTTGTTTTCGTATTCGGCGCGCGCGCTGCGTGCGTTACGGCGTGCCACCGGTGCCGCGGTTGAGCTGGTAACACGCGGTGAATCGACCGAGTTCGACAAGACGGTAGCCGAAGCGCTCCACGATCCGATCGTGCAGTTGCTCCGCAATGTGGTGAGCCACGGCATCGATACGGCGGCGGCTCGCGCAGCACTCGGCAAACCAGCCCACGTAACCATTACGATGACGGCGCGCCAGGATGCCGGTTATTTAGTGTTATCGATTGCCGATGACGGTGCCGGCGTCGACACCAAAACGCTGCGCGACCGTTTAGTCTACACCAATCGCTGGACCGCAGCGCGTGCGGCAGTGGCAACTGAAGACGAAGTCCTGCGTTCCTTGTTTGTGACACCGGTTTCGGTCAAAGACGATGCCACCGCGTTTGCCGGCCACGGCATTGGCCTCGACTCCGTGCGCCAGAGCATTGCGCGGCTAGGTGGAGAAGTGTCCATTTCGTCGAGCGCTGGCCGCGGCACCACGTTTTCATTGCGGTTACCGCTTTCTACCGCGGTGGGTACGGCCATGCTGTTCAAAGTGGCGGGCCAAGTTTACGCGATACCATCGGTGTTCGTTACGCAATCCATTACCGCCAATCCCAACGATGAAACCATATCGCTGCGGCATGAACAACTGCCGGTACTTTCACTTGAGCAGCTCCTGGGCGGTATCAAACCAACCGGCCTGCGGCCCGCGATGGAAGTCACGTACGCCGGTCGGTCCGTGGTTTGCACCGTCGACAAGATCGTCGGCTTGCGCGAAATTGTGATCAAACAACTCGATCCAGTGCTGGCGCCGCTGACATTATACGCCGGTGCCACGATTAGTGGTTCGGGCAAGGTTCAGCTGATTTTAGATCCGGCCCAACTGGTACGCCGTGGCCACGCACGCATGGCCATGCCACATGCCCATAGCGACGCTGGAACGGCGCCGCTGCTTGCGGCAGGCCGCGCGCTGGTCGTCGATGACTCCCGCGCCATCCGCGAAGCTATGACCAGCATGCTGTCACGCGAAGGCTGGATCGTCGATGTCGCCGAAGATGGGGTGCGCGCATTACAAAATACCGTGCAACATCGGTACGACCTGCTGGTAACGGATCTCGAAATGCCCAATCTTGATGGCTGGGCATTGATCACCGCGCTTCGCGCCGACCCGAAGCGCGCCGGCATTACGGTGATTGTCATTACCTCGCGGGCCCACGCCGAAAACCGACGCCGAGCAAAGTCCCTCAACGTGCGCGCGTTGGTACCCAAGCCAATCACCCGACGCAAATTACTTGAAGCGCTGGCGGCACCGCACGACGATCCACCGCCGAGCCCGCACGACTAAAGGGCGATTAACGCTTAGCTCCGCGGACTTTGAACTTCGGCCGACTTTTCGCTGCGGGCCGCGTTGTCGGTCGGCCGTGGCTAGGTCGGGCACGGTCCTTGTCATCACGGCTACCGCCATAGGACACGCGCAACTTGAGTTTACCGCCGCTACCTGACGGTGCGATTCGCTCATCGCGGGCGCGGCCTGGCGAGGCGCCCCGTTCATCGCGGGCACGGCCTGACGTGGTGCTGCGTTGCGGGCCGCGGTCGCGTTGCGGGCCGCGGTCGCGTTGGCTACGTTGCGCGTCGTCCACGTGCTTGGCGGTTCGTCGACGCGCGGCAAAGCCACCGGGGACCTGCGCTTCATCGCGTGGCCGTATCGCCCCACCCGAAAGCAACTGCAGTTCAATTCGGCGACGACCAACAGACACGTTCATCACTTCGACGATAACCGCATCGCCCAGCTGAATCGAACGACCGGTCCGGCGACCGGACAGCCGCATATGTACGCCATCAAAATCGAAGATGTCGCCGCTGATTTGATCGCTCTTGACCAGCCCTTCAACAAACGGCGTCTCGATTTCAACGAACACGCCAAAGCTGGTAACGGCAGTTACCACGCCAGGGAATTGCTCGCCAACGCGATCACGCATCAGGTATGCGCGGTACATCGCCACGGATTCACGCTCGGCTTCAATCGCGCGGCGCTCAAAGCCGCTCGAGGCTGCCGCCAGTGCGGCAAGTTCTTCGGCCGAAGGCGGCACCGCGCTGTAGCCACCACCAGACGGCTTGCCTTCGCGATGCAAATAGTGCTTCAGCAAGCGATGCACTAACAAGTCAGGGTAACGTCGAATCGGCGAAGTAAAATGCAAATAGTCACTCGACGCCAAACCGAAGTGACCAACCGGCACGGTATCCCACACGGCTTGGGTTAAGGTACGCAATACTAAAAACGACAGCGACCGCGCTGCTTCTTTTTGATTCACTTGGTCGAGCACAGCTTTCATGCCCAGCGGGGTACGTGCCGCTTCAACATCGACGGTAATACCGTACGCGGTTAGCAACTGCGCGAGCAGCTCAATGCGCTCCAGCTGCGGTGGCGCGTGAATCCGCCACACCGTGGTGAGCCCGCGCTTCTTAAAGAATGCGCCAACGGCTTCGTTGGCCGCAATCATGAATTCTTCGACTAATTCGTAGGCACCCTTGACCGCTGGATCGCCTTTCGAGCGCACGACATCGCGCACCAGCCGAGCATCGTCGGCATCGAGAATTACTTTGGGTTCCGGCACTTCAAGTTCCAACGCGCCGCGGGCCCGGCGTTTACTACGCAATACTTGCCCCAACGCATTTAGGCGTTCGAGCTCGCCGATCCATGGGCGATAGTGCTCACGCTGCCCGCGAAAATCACCACCGAGCGCGGCGGCAACGCCTGGGTAGTCGAGTCGACCATGACTGCGAATGACCGCTGCAGCGTAGCTGGTGTCGCGTAATTCGAATTCGTTGTCAAAATCAAGCCGCACCACCATGGCGCAACGTTCGACATCAGGATTGAGCGAACAAATGCCCGCCGACAACTGGCGCGGCAGCATCGAAATCACGCGATCCGGTAAATACACGGATACGCCGCGAATCGACGCTTCGCGATCCAACGCATCGCCCCAACGCACATAGTGGGCCACATCGGCCACGGCTACCCAAACCCGTGTACCACCGAGCGGGCCATCTTCGATGCACAACGCATCGTCGAAATCGCGTGCAGTTTCAGGATCGATGGTGCAAAACCGCTTATCGCGCAAATCGATGCGATCAATAAAATCTTTGTCGCGCAATTGCACTGGCGTGCGTTCACCGGCATCGGCCACTTCCGGTGGGAATTCCAGCGGAATGCATGCACAGGCTAAAATCTTTTCGATTTCGGTTCGCGGATCGTCGGGGTCGCCCAGCACCTTGAGCACTCGACCGGCCAATTCCTTGAGCAAGGCCGTGGGATAGCGCGTGATTTCGATAACCACGGACTCGCCTTCTTTGCCGATCGCGCCACCGTCGATGCCAACGCGACCATAGTCGGCCGCAATCCGTGGATCATCAGGCTCCAAGTACATAAACCGCCCGGCCTTGCGCACAATCCCCGTGAGGCGAGCTCGGCCGCGCGCCACTACTTCATCGACACGACCTTCGGTGCCTTTGACGCCTTCCCAGGTCGAAAGCACGACCCGATCGCCATCGAGCGAGTTGCCACGATACTTCGCTGGCACAAACACCGTTTGCTTGTTGTCGGTGACGACAAAACCATAGCCAGCCGGATGCACGGTGATGCGTCCGGACGGCGGACCATCCACGGTCGCAACGAACTGTGCGGCAGACCGGGCGGCCGGTTCGGTTGCCGCCGCCACCATGGGACGGATCGGCTGCGGCACCGACGCCACGACCTCCGGGGTCCGCCGTTTGGGTTCCGGCGTGAACTCAGGCGCTTCGTACGCTTCACGCGCTACCGTCGAGCCGTATTGCACGGCAGGCGGGCCCTTGGCGCGATTTTGACTTGCGGGTGCCAACGCGATCGGCGCGGCGACCGACGCAGGTGTCGCGCGCCACGGCAGTTTAGGATGCTTGCTGCCGGCCTTTTCAGCTTTGCTTGCAGCTTTGCTTGCAGCTTTGCCCACCGGCTTACCGCCGGCCTTGCTCGCCGACTTACTTGCAGCTTTGCCAACCGGCTTACCGGCAACAACCGGTTTTTTGCCGGATTTTTCCGCACCGGGCGTCGCCACAACCACGCTGGTTTTGCGCGCCACAACCAACGGCTCGGGCGAATCAGGAATATCGTCTTCGAACGCATGCCCTGGCGCTTTGACGACGCTGGCACGTCGGCCACGTTTACTCTTATTGTCACTTTTGCGTCCCGTCGGGACCAATGCAAAAGCACCGCCGGGCCGCACCTCGGCAATCCCTTCGTCGACGAGTTGCGCCAATATCGCGCGCAGCGCAGCGTACGCAGTTTTGCGCAGCCCCATATCATCGGCTAAGGCGAGCATTTTCGCACCGGGCGTTACAATCCGGCCCAATGCTTCAATTACTGCTTCTCTGCTTACTACATCTGTTGTCATATTATTTCTCGAGCATTTCTCAAGGGACGTTCCCATCCCTTCTGCGCCACATTCAACTGGCAAATCGCCGGCATTCGGTTGTTGTACAAGGGACCTTACCGTCCCTTCTGCCGACGACAAGTCGCCGACATTCATCCCACCACGCGTTACTCGCGCGGATCAGTGACCGGGAATGCGCCCTTCACCGCTATTGCATGAGGGGCCTTACCGTCCCTTATACCGACGACAAGTGGGCGCTGTTGCCATTGCTGATTACTTAAGCGCATGTAATTTTTTGTCGTCGCCCGCGACGTACACCGTGCCGTCCTGGCTCACCGCCGG
>JAGPDK010000572.1 GCA_018057605.1 Kofleriaceae bacterium
GTGAATTGCTGGTGGTTTCGTCAAGATCGTCGGCGGTCGTGGCCCGGCCACTAGGAGGCACCACGCCGACGAAGGTTGGCTCTGGCGCGGCAGCAACTGGCGGGAGGGGCTGGGGCGTGGGCTGCGCGGCACTGTGTGGCGGCAATGGAATTTCGGTTGTTGATGTGACTTCGCCATCATCAACAACGCCGCGTGTTTGCGCCGAATCGGCGTGGACAAACGGCGAAACACTATGAATCGGCGCAGGTACCGCAGCGTTCCGCAGCGTCAGGTTTGCGGCCGTGTTGACTTTACGCAACGGTGGTTTAGGTGGTGCACCGGCGGGCTCGCGCGCAGGCAAAATGAGCGGCGAGAGCACGGTTACTCTGGGTGCTGCGAGCATCTCATCGGTTGATCGGGCTTCGTCGACGGCAACGACGTCGTCCATGTCGAGTTCGTCGATGGCGGAGGTGGGCGCGGCATCTGGCGCGTGAGGGCCGGCCGCCGCAACGACTCCGCCGGTAGCGTCGGGCAGCGCAGCGGCGGTAGCGCTGGACGCCGCACTTAGCGCGACGACTGGCTGCGCGACGGTCGCCGGGCTGGCTGCGGAGCTAGCGCTCGGGGCCGCTGCGGAGCTAGCGCTCGGGGCAGGTGTTGCGCCGGTTTCGCCGGCCGGTTTGTTTGCGCCGGCTATCACCGCGATTCGGCCTGTGCTGCCTGGCGAAGGAATCGACGGCATCATGAACTTGCCCGAGCCGGTATTGGCGGTGGACGCTTTGATCGCAGCGCTCGGTGTGTCGGTGATGCTGCGTGGACGCGATGCTGAGTCGCTGAGCGCATCGCGATTGCCAACGATCAAACACAGCGCCAACGCTTGTGCTGGATCGATGCCTTTTTCATCGGGATTGATCGCTGGCGTCGGGGAACCTGCAGGCAATCGCGCTGGGCGCGCGCGCACGTTGTCGGGCACGGTTGTGACTTTGGATGCGAACCGGGCTTTTTCCAACTGCGCGATGACTAGTCGGCTGTCGTCGTCGAGATCCGAAAATCGCAGGGTCATCCCGGCGCGACCGTGTAGCCCACCTGGTCGAGCTGTCGAGCTGACAACTTCGGCGTCACCTTCAATCATGATTTGGCCATCGGCCAACGTGATTGCAATGCGGCCACGTTTGCCCGCGGCCAGAGGCGCACTGGTCGGGATGAAAATCCCTTGCCGATCGGCGTATCGCCGAAACGCCGAAACGAAGTCGAGCACCGAAGCGCTTACCGAAACGAGCCACAGCGCGTCGACAGGTTCCACTATGGGTAGCATAGGCAATTTGCTGGCCAGGCTCAAAGGTTCAGCGCCAAATAAGGCGAAAATGCTGCTGTGCCACGTCGCGCGTTATCGGTCAAAGGCAGCGATAAACACGTCGGGTTTAGGTGCTTTATCTCCTTCGGTCCGGGCTGATTGCAGCGCCGGCTGGGTAATGGCCAACGAAAATCGGAAGACGCCAGCTACAACCGCAGCTCCGGATTTGGTCAGTGCGACGACTCGGCCTTGATCATGATCGCGGTCGCCGGCCGAGGTTAACCATTTGAGCGCGCCGGCGGCATCAAGTTTAAGCAAGAAGAACTCTTTATTGCCTTTGCCCGTGATGGTTTTGTCGCCGCTGGTTTTGTCGCTGATGGTCATTTTCCCGAAAAACCAGCCGGAAACCGTGGCCGCACCGGAGGCGTCGACCGCGATGCCGAACCCAATATCTTCGCGCGCACCGCCAAAAGTCTTGGACCACAACACCGTGCCATCCGGTGAAAACCGCGCCACAAACACATCGGATTCGCCAGCGCAACCGTGCTCGCTATCGCCAAACGAAATTGAGCGATCATATGAACCGGTCATGACGATATTGCCCGCTGGGTCAACCGCGATGCCGCCAGCGACTTCATTGAACTGACTCCCAAAGTTCTTCGACCACAGATGGTTGCCATTGCTGTCGTATTTAGCCAGCAACACATCCGAATCGGAGCCGCCACCAGCGTGCAGCTTTTGCCCGCCCCACTGAACTTCGTCGGCGAACACGCCTTGAATGATCAAATTGCCTTGCACATCGACCACGACATGCGAAATCGAGTCTTGGTACAATCCGCCGAACTGTTTGGCCCACAGCACATCGCCTTCGCTATTGAGCTTGAGTAAAAACGCATCGGTGCGACCTGCGGCGATCAGCTTGGTGGTGCCAAAGGTCACTTTGTCGGCAAATGACCCGCCGATGATCCAGCCACCGTCGGGCGTTGCGGCAACGGTGTTGGCGCCATCGGAATCAGCGCCGCCCG
Source organism: Kofleriaceae bacterium (assembly GCA_018057605.1). GTDB lineage: Bacteria > Myxococcota_A > Polyangia > Haliangiales > Haliangiaceae > JABFXX01. The sequence continues at coordinate 2,296 of JAGPDK010000572.1, forward strand.
CGGCAAACAACCATTGCGGCTCGCCGTTGTCGTTGAGCAGCAACGCGAACATGTCATCAGACCCAAAGGCTTTGGCGCTCGGCGGTGTTTTGGCGGCAGCGCCAGGCAAGGCAACGGAGATTTTGTCCGAGAAATTACCAACCACAACGATCTGTTTGCCACGCACTGCCACGCCCGTCGCGGCATCACCGGTCTTGCCGCCAAAGTTCAACGTCCATGCTTGGTTGCCGTCATGACCAAACTTGGTCACGAACACGTCGGAATCACCGGCGCTGGTACGCGTGTCAGGTTTGACGTCACCGCCGCCGCGCGCCGCGAGGTCGCTGGCGCCTTCGAAATACCCCACAACGATGGCGGCATTGTCGTCGGTAATTGCCATGTTGCGCGGCAGCTCGGTACCGAGTCCGCCAAAGGCGCGCGCCCAACGCGGTTTGCCCGAGACCGGCGCCGAATCTGCGGTAAGTGGCTGTAACGGACCGGCCGGGATGGCTGGTGGTAGTGCGGCTGCGGGCCGCACTGTGTCTGCGCTGCCCGCGGCTTGGTCAACACCACTTCCAGCGCTGCCGGTTGCGGCGCTGGCGACCGCGGAACCGCCAGCGGGAGTTTGATTTGGCGATTTTTTTGAACTGCACGCCGTGCTGCACAACAGCACGGAACCCAAAGCAACGAGGCACGAGAACTTCATGTCGATCACGATGACACTGCTCGCTACGAACATCAATCGCATTTTTACGAGTTTTTCGACGACAAAATACTTGGAACCGCAGGCCCCCGATGGTGTCCGACATACGTTACGGTCCCGCTGTGAAGCCTGCCATGCGTGTCTTGAGCTTTGTCCGTAGACCGGACAAAAACGCCGTGACGATCGTTGTTGTCGTCGCGCTGATCGTTGCCTTGGTGAGTACTGGGGCAGGGGCGGTGGCCGCATGTCATGCGCCACGCGGCAAAACCGCCCCGGCCGCCGGGGGCGCGCTCGCCCGTGACTTGCGGGTTGAGATCGCGCAAGCCGAAGCCCAACGTGAGCAAGGAGTGGCACGCTTATTGGTCTTGGCCAATCAGCTGCAAGGCGAAGCGCGCTGGCTTGCGGTGCGCGGCTTGGGCCGGGCTGGTGGTGCACGCGCGATCCAAGGCTTGCGCGCGTTGTTACAAAGTGCTGATGCGCTCACCGTCGCACAAGCTGCGTCGGGGTTGGGCCTCGTCGCTGCGCTCGACCAGCTGCCACCAGACCAAGCCGACGCGATTAGCAACGAGTTGCTGCGGGCATCACTGCGTGTGGGCCCGCGA